>WGMW01000040.1 GCA_016124845.1 Flavobacteriales bacterium | reverse complement strand
TGACACCGTTGAGGAACTGAAGGATGAGCTCCTACAATATCTCTTTTACTACAACGAAATGAGGCATCATCAAGGAATAAATGACATACCTCTTAACTTTAGAAAATCATTACCGAATTAGTTGACTTTTACAGCAATGACGCGGGAAGAATTGGTCAATACCATTTCATGGGAAAACCTATGTTAGGCTCATGAAAACATGGTTTGTAGCGCATTTTGAACTGTTCGTTTGGGCGTGGATCGCATTGGCGTTAGGCGTTTTTATGCTGCTACAATTCGTAACAGCACCGTTCGGTCGGCATACTAAGTCGGGTTGGGGACCGATGATCAAGAACAAGTTCGGATGGCTGCTAATGGAGCTGCCATCATTTGCTATCATTCTTGTTTCACTTGTTCTCGGTTCGAAAGTGAATTCCGTAACATGGATCATTGGCGGATTGTGGCTGCTGCATTACCTCAACCGCACGTTCATCTTTCCATTCAGAATTAAGAGCGGAAACAAGTTGATGCCGATTACGATTGTATTCTCAGCTGTGTTCTTCAACCTGTTCAATGCGGGATTCAATGGGTTTTATTTGGCGGAGTTGAGTTCTTACACCGAAGACTGGCTAACCAGTTGGCAGTTTATGGTTGGATTGCCGCTTTTTGTGCTTGGTTTCGGTATCAACTCTTGGGCAGACGAAAAGCTGATGAACCTGCGTAAATCTGGCGAAACAGGTTATGTTATTCCGCGTGGCGGATTGTTCAATTATGTGAGTGCGCCCAACCTGTTCGGGGAAATTTTGGAATGGACGGGTTTTGCCATCTTGGCGTGGAACCTGCCTGCGGCCTCATTTGCCATTTGGACGTTTGCCAACTTGGTGCCGCGCGCCAAAGACCACCATCAGTTCTACCTTGATAATTTCCCAGATTACCCGAAAGAACGCAAGCGGGTTATTCCGTTTGTGTACTGATTTTCACCTGAAAACTTCCTAGTGAAATGATACAGCGCTTAGCGTTCATTGTCTGCACGCTAAGCGCTTCTTGTTTGTACGAATTTGAATAGTCTATAGCGTTTCGCAGATCATCAGATCCACTTCTTGCGTGTAAGCCTTCTTCCGAAGTTCATCTAATGCCGTGAACTCTGGGCTGGCAATCATGTCCTTAATGTGTTGCGGAGAGGGAAATTCGAATACTGCAATTGCCTTTATCCCGCCTTTCCCCATTACCTGTTCGATGGTTTTAAAGCGCTGCATGTTACTTCCGCCATGCTGCTTAAAAATGCCAACTATCTGAGATAAATAAGATTGGAAACTTGCCATGTCGTTCGTATTCGGAACGGCATTAACGATTAAAAATGTCTTGTTTTCTGAACTCATCTGTCTAATTTTTCTTGTTTGTGTTTATGCCAATCCAATCATAAACGGGGTCTGAACCGAGAATGGCTGGTATCATGATCAACCCGCCAAGTGTACCCCACCAGCTGGAGAAATAAATTCCCGCTCCGATGATGCTCAGGCCAACAATTGTTCGGATAATTCTGTCTGCGGTGCCAACGTTCTTGTTCATGATATTTTGATTAATTGATTTTCACTTCGAGTTTTTTGACTGCATTCAGCGGCAGTTTGGTTTTGGAGGTCACCTCTTCGCCCGTCTCGTTATGGTGTTTGTATCCGGCCAGAATGGAGGTCCAAAGCTTCAGGAATACCTTGTTCATCATCAACTTATTCATGAAGCCGAAAAGGCCGTTACTCATCGAGTAGTTGAGGGTTGATCGCAGCACGGTTTTGCCTTCTCCAGAAGCTGTAAGTCCAAAGTCTCCGCCCATCGTTTGCACACCGGGCATTCCTTTGATCTTCACCACTTCCAGCTCCATAAAGCTGCTTTCTTCCCAAGCAATGACGCGCTCGTCCAAAGTGGATCCGGGCATGATCGACATTTCCATGTGCCGCTGTGCGCCTAAACCGTGTTTTGTCTCTGATGATAGATACGAATAACCAACTGTCGGGGCGCTCAGGTAAATGTTGCCGATCTCTGCGAAATCCGCCCGAACGTCCTCAATCGGTTTGTTGATCTCGACCTCGAGGGTGATCTCTGTCGGTGTTTTTCCGACTTTCCTTGTTCGCGGAGTTGATTGTCTCATGGTCTTGAAATTTGGTAACACAAATCTCATCAACCAGAAGCAGGCAGACTTCTCAGATCAGGTCAAAAACTACGCAGTTTGGGCCAACCGATATTCCGAGGGCGATTTTCCTGTAACCGATTTGAAGCTGCGGTTGAACGTGGAAACCGTTTCGAAACCCACATCATACGCCACATCCGAAACCCGATTATCGTGCACCTTCAATAACTGCTCAGCCCGCTCGATTTTCTTTTGGGCAATGTACTTTTTGGGGCTTTCGTGGTACACTTCTTTGAATTTCCGTTTGAAAGACGAAGTGCTCATGTGGCAGAGTTTCGCCAGTTCTTCTACCGATAAACTTGAATACAAATTCGACCGGACCACCGTTTTGAATTCTACATGTTCGGGTTTGAACATGGCCGCCAGAAAATCCAAAGTAGTAGGCGCATTCGAACTCTTGGTTAGCAGCAGCACAAACTCCTTCAGTTTGTTTCTGATCATGGCTTCATCTGCCAATTCTGGATGGTCGATAAGAATGGCAATGCTTTGCTTGAAAGCCTCGAAAAGGGCATCAATTTGAACTTGCTTCAGGTTAAAATTGACCCGATAGGTCGATTGCGACAGGTCACTGTCGAAGATCTCTTTCATGATCTGCGGATGCAGCAGCACTCCGATCACATCCACGCCATCGCCCACTTTGCGTTGCTCGCGGGAAACCTCGTAGAAATAGTTCAGGCACTTGGCCAAAAGCCCCGTGTTGCTGTCCAGGTCAAGCACGCGGTCCTGCGCCCGCACCGAAAGTTCGCCCTCATTCACAAAGATGAAACACGCCTCTTCCGTAACGTATTCCTTCAACTCCCTTTTGAAATGCGGCTTGGAAACCCGCCCGAAAACCGGCAGCCCCTTATACATCAGGAATTGCTCTCTGATTTCCATGCCAACGAAGATTGGATATTATTCCGACTGATGAAAGTGTATCACGCTACGCGGTGATAAATTCCCAGATTACATAAAAGGACGCAAGCGTATTATTCCGTTGTGTTTACTCATGTCTACAGGCATTATTTCGACTGTTTGTCTAATAATGCCGATATACAAAGTGTACCTGTAGATTATTGATTTCTTTTGTGTAGGCTGATGTCAATTCAGTTGCCACTTACTAATATCTAACCTATGAGAAATTCTTCCAGATTTCTGCCCATCGTTCTATTGACGCTGCCATTTTTCTCCCTTGCTCAAAGCGTTGGCATATCAGGTTCAGCAATAACTCCAGACGCCCAGTCAATATTGGAAATTCAGAGTACGAGTAAAGGCGTTCTATTGCCAAGAATGACCACGGCCCAGCGAACGGCCGTGGCTCCGACCAATGGTTCTGATCACGGTCTGATGGTTTATGACACAGACACCAAAACTTATTGGTATTGGGACGGATCCTCTAATGCTTGGAGAGAAATTCCGAATACATCTGGTATTGTC
Source organism: Flavobacteriales bacterium (assembly GCA_016124845.1). Taxonomy (NCBI): domain Bacteria; kingdom Pseudomonadati; phylum Bacteroidota; class Flavobacteriia; order Flavobacteriales; species Flavobacteriales bacterium. Next base: position 132,366 of record WGMW01000040.1, on the reverse strand, counting down.
ACCACGCTTGATGGAGCTTACGATGGTGGAGGTTCAGGAGTGGGAAGAACCATAACTGCAGATGCAGGAGCTGTCAATATTGCCAGTTCGGGAGGTTTGACGGTAAATGGGAATGTTGGCATCGGCAATACCTCCCCACAGCAACAGCTAAGTGTCGGCTCAAGTACGTCCGATGCTCAGGCCGTTACCATCAGGGGGTACAGCAACACACCAACAAGTTGGAAAGGTGGAGGAGCTTTCGGCTATACTTCGGCAACCGTGATTCTTGGCGAATTGAATGGAGTTGCACAGTTAGGGGGACATAGTTCAACCCTCAATGCGTGGGCTGACCTTGCGATCAATGCCGGTAATGCGAATGTTGGTATTGGAACTACTACTCCAGGTCAGAAACTGGATGTTGCAGGAGATGTAAGAATCGAGACCGGGTATTTGAATATTTGGTCTTATAATTCTACGGAAGGTGGTCAGATAAATTTGGCTGATGGCGGAAATAATGCAGATGGTCAGACCTCTGCCTGGTCGCTGGATGTGTATAATGACGATCTGAGGATCATGGATGATGGCACACCTCGGATTTTTGTTGACCAGACAGGTAACGTGGGAATTGGAACTACTACGCCAGATGCCTTGCTCAATGTGGGTAGTGCTACGGGAGCGAATGTTTTTTTGACACGAGAAGATGCCACGACCACGGTCGGTGATGCACTTGGATCCATTCTTTTTGATAGTACTGATGACACAGGACCTTCTACAACTGACGCAAGTGCAGGAATACGAGCTTTTGCGGCCGAAGATCACGGCAATAGCAATAAGGGAGGGAATCTCACATTCTTTACAAAACCAACAGGTACTTCATTGAGCAATGCAGCCATTGAAAGATTACGCATCATGCACAATGGGAAAGTCGGTATCGGTACCACAGCACCACAACACCAATTGAATGTCGGTTCTACCACCTCTGATGGGCAGACCGTAACGGTTAGAGGCTACAGTAATGATCCGGGGAGTTGGAAAGGTGGAGGAGCGTTCGGGTATTCGTCTGCAACAGTTATCATGGGAGAATTATCTGGAGTTGCTCAAATTGGTGGACATAATGGAACTTTAGGTGCTTGGGCCGATTTGGCGATAAACTCAGGTGGTGGAAATGTTGGTATCGGAACGAGTTCGCCCGGATCCAAACTGGATGTGTCTGGAACAATCACGGCTGGCTCAGGAGCTGGGAAGATTTCAATGTCAAACGACAACGTGAATGGAAACATCACCAACAATACCGGAAACTTCCTATTCTACACGCCTGTTTCTACAAACTATATCTGGCACGTGAACGGTTCACAAAAGATGGTGTTGGATGCAAATGGAAACCTTGGAGTGGGTACTACAACTCCCTATGGAAGAACGCATATTATCACCACGGATAGCGATGGAAGTGTAGCTTCTTGGGGAACTGGGCAGTTGGTCGTGGGGCTGGCAGCACCTAACGGTAGCAGTTCTGGAGGTGTGGGAATCAGCTATTCGGCATCAAATAATACAGGATACATTTCTTCGCTTTCACCAACTACCTCCTGGAGAAATTTGGGAATAAGGGTCAATGACCTTCGGGTGTATGTAAGTGGAGCAACGGAAAGACTGACCATTGAGGCCGGTGGTAATTACCGCTTGGCGCTTCAATCAGACAACAACTTGGTTTATTACACCAGTACCAACTGTGCTGTTTGGGCATCAGGCACAAGTTGTTCGGATATCCGTAAGAAGGACAGAATCGTTCCCCTTGAAAGTGTGCTGCCGACCATTATGCAATTGAGCACTATCCGTTTTCACTATAAAGAAGGTCTGGGGCTGGATGAAGATGAGCACATAGGCGTTATTGCCCAAGAGATAGAAAAGCACTACCCGGATATGGTGTATTATGATAAGGTTCAGGACAGCTATGTGGTGTATTACGATAAATTGACCACCGTGCTGATCAAAGGCATGCAAGAACAACAGAAGCAGATAGAAGCCTTGCAGGCCGATAATGAAACAATGAAAGGCCACCTAAGCAATTACGCTTCATTGGTCTCTGAGATAGATGCCATCAAAGCTGCCATTGGTTTAGATAGCCAAACGAGTAAGTAAAATTCTACCTCGATAAATTCCCAGACTACCCTAAAGATCGGAAGCGGGTTGTTCCGTTTGTATATTGATTTCACAGTTCAACGTTCGGTACTAAAAGTTCGCTAACCTCGAACCGATAGCCTCTTGTTTCAAATGATATAACGCATGGCTCGAAAGCCTTGTCGGACGGGCATTCTGCGCAATAGCCCGAAATGCGGTGGCGTTTAATTGGCGTCAATCCTGAACAGATTTCAGGACCGAAGTTTCCCGTAATCAATCTCTTAGCTATGAACATTCAGGCCGTATTCCGCACATCCATGAGCTCCTCTGTCTTCGGCATCTCCCCAAAGGGGAGAAAGCACCCCTCCTTGAAAGGAGGGGTTGGGGGAGGTCTTGTGTTTCTTTTCCTTTTCACACTTGTATATCCGATACACGCCCAGCGCGTGAGTGTCGACAACGACACGCGTAGGGATTACACCATTGGGCTGGAGCATTTTCAGAAGAAAAAGTATGCGGCTGCGCAGCAGCGGTTTGCCAAAGCGTTGGAGGCACCCGAAACGCTTTCGAGCATGGAGCGCGAGAATGCCGAATACTACCGCGCGCTGTGCGGCTTGGAGCTTTTTAACGAGGATGGCGATGTGCTGATGGAGCGTTTCGTGAAGGAGCATCCCGAGCATTCCAAGATCGCCATGGCGCATTATCATTTGGGGCGATATGCCTTTGGCAAGAAAAAGTACAAGAAGGCGTTGGCATGGTTTGCGGGTGCGGATGAGAAGGAGCTGAACGCGGCCGAGAAGGAAGAACTGCATTTCAAGAAAGGCTACGCGTACTTCCATACAGACGACCATGATCGGGCGTTGAAGGAGTTTGCGTTGGTGGGAGATGATATTGAAGGAGCGTACTACGCACCGATCACATATTACACCGCCTACATTCTTTTCACTCGGGGCGAATATGATGATGCTTACGAAAAGTTCTCGCTGCTTGAAGGTGATGAGACCTTTGGTAAGATCGTGCCGTTGTATGTGCTACAGATACTTCAGGCGCAAGGAAAGGACCAGGAAGTTGTCGAATACGGGCAGCGGCTCATGGGGAAGGATTTCTCCGATTTCAGCAGCGGCAATCTGCACCGCATGATCGGGGAAGCCTATTACCAAATGGGCGAATTCTCCATGGCCGTTCCGTATTTGGAAGAGGCGTATGCCAAGTTGCGCTACGACCGCGATGCCACGTATCGATTGGCGTACGCGTGCTATCAGTCGGGCAAGTTTGAGAAGGCCACCACGTACTTTGAACAGGTATGTAAAGAGAAGGATGCCATGGCACAGATGGCGTGCTATCAGATGGCCGATGCGTACCTGAAAGGAGGCGACAAGATGGCCGCTCGAAACGCTTTCGAATTGGCAGCTGAGATGGATTTCGATAAAGAGTTGAAGGAAACTGCGCTATTCAATTACGCCAAACTTTCGTTCGAGTTGAGTTACGATCCGCAGAATGAGGCCATCACCGCTTTCGAGAAATATGTGGATGAGCAACTTGGCAGCGAACGGGCGGATGAAGCGCAAGAGCTCATCATGAATGTCTATCTGAGCACCAACAATTACGAAGGCGCGTTGGCTTCCATCGATAAGATCTCTAAGAAGACGGCTCAGCACAAAATGCTTTATGAGCAAACAGCTTTAAAGCATGGAATGGAGCTGTTCAATCAAGGAAATTACGAGCGTTCCATTGGCTTCTTCGAGAAGGCGTATCGATATGATCAGGATAAGGAAACGGCCGCTAAGGCGATGTTCTGGCAGGCGGAGGCGCATGCAGCATTGAAGCAATTCCCGCAGGCGATCAGTCTATACGAAAGACATATTTCAGCCATAGGTGCGGACAGAACCGATGTCTATAAAATGGCGCATTACGGTTTGGCATACGTGTATTTCACGAAGGACGAACCTGCGAATGCCATCGATTGGTTCCTGAAGTATTTGGAGTTGGAGCGGTACGACCTGCAACGCGTGAACGATGCGAATCTGCGCATTGCCGATTGCTACTACGTGCAGAAGAACACGGGCAAGGCCATTGCGTACTATAATAAGGCCATTGGCATGAACGGTTCGGAGGCCGATTACGCGCTTTTTCAAGTGGCCATGTGCTACGGATTGCAAGGTAAATCGAGCTCGAAGATCAGCAAGTTGAAATCGTTGCTGAGCACACATCCGAACTCCGAATTTGTGGTGGATGCGAAGTACGAGATCGGGGAAACGTATTTCTTCTCAGACAAGCCGCAGGAGGCGGTGGAGTGGTTTGATCGGGTGATTGCTGAAAATCCGCGTTCGCAATATGTAAGTCGCTGTCTGCTAAACAAGGCATTGGTTTTCTACAACGCGAATGATGACGAACGCGCATTGCCGCTGTTCAAACAGGTCGCTTCCGATTTTGCAGGAACTTCTGAGGCATCCGAGGCCATGCTCAAGATTCAGAAGATCTACGTGGAGCAGGGAAATGTGAAGCTGTATGAGAATTACCTCGCCAGCCATCAGTTGCCCGATGCCAGCAAAGGTTCGTTGGACACATCCTATTTCGAAAGCGCGCAGCTGATGATGCAGCGTGGCGAAATGGCCAATGCTCTGAAGGAATTCGAGAAGTATCTGGAAAAGTTCCCGAACGGGTTTTTCGCTTTGGATGCCCATTTCTACATGGGAGAGATCTCATTCAACCTGAAGCAGTATGACGATGCGTTGGCGGCTTACAACCATGTGCTGGAATTTGCCAAAACGGGTTATACTGAACGTGCGTTGGTGGCTGCTGCTGAGATACACATTTTCAAGAAGCAATACGATCAGGCACAGATGAAATACCTGATGCTGGAAGAAGTTGCAGAGCGTTCCGAAAACCTGCTGGAGGCCCGCATTGGACTGATGCGAAGCAATTTCGAATTGCAGGATTTTGAAACGGCTGATGAGTACGTGCAGAAAGTGCTTCGGTCGGATAGGGTGGAGCAGCTCCTGAAAGACGAGGCGAGGCTGATCTCGGCCAAATGCGCCTTGGGCTTGGACAATCGCAAGGAAGCACTCATCCGATTTCAGGAAGTTGCACGGACCACTAAGAACGTTTTTGGTGCCGAAGCGATGTATAACGTGGCCAACATTCAGTTGCTGAATGAAGATGTTGACCAAAGCCAAGCCACCATTTTCGATATGGTGAACCGCTTTTCGGGCTACCAGTTCTGGTTGGGCAAGGCATTCATCCTTCTGGCTGACACTTACATGAAGCAGAACGACCTTTTCCAAGCGCGATTGACGCTTCAGAACGTGGTGGAGAATTATGATGGCGTGGTGAAGAACGAAGCGGAAGACAAGCTGCGCCAACTCGAAAAGTTTGAGGCATTCTCGAATGCGGAATAAAAGCTCCTACCTCCCCGAAGGTGACTTTGAAAATGAAACTTAACCACAAAGAACACGAAGAAAAAGCACGGAGATCACAAAGATTTCTCTGTGAAACTCTGTGTGGACTCTGTGTCCTCTGTGGTAAAACTTTAACCTCCAGAACATGAAAACCCTGAAATTGAGTTTGATATTGATGCTGGCCTCAACCATTGTGCTTGCACAGGAAAGAGAAGAATTACCAGACAGTCTGAAGTTCACCGTGCGGAAAGATTACCGTCCAACCGCGCGTGAGGCCAAGAAGATCGGTCTGCAACCGACCGTTGATAATGATAGCATTCCGCTGCCCGAAATGCAGTACGAGGTGCTTCCGAAAGAACCTGAACTGAAACAGGATATGGAGCCGATGAAAGCCGCGAACATCGGGAAAGAACCGCTGCCGAAACTCTACAACGGACACCTGAAACTCGGTTTTGGCAATTATACCATGCCGTTTGCAGAGGCGTCTTTTTCCAGTCTGCGAAGTAAGAAATTCCAAGCGGGCGGCTACGGTCGTTACCACGCGTCATTTGCCAAGTTAGATGGCCGTCCGTTCGGGTTTACCGATGCGAATATTTCGGCCTTCGGCAAGTATTTCGTGAAGGACCATGTACTCTCTGCCGATGTCGATTATGACCTTGATGAGAACTTCTTCTATGGTTACGACCCGTCTGAATTCCAGCTCTCCAAAGACAGTATCCACCAGCTATTTCACAACATTAAGGGAACGGTTGCCTTCCGCACCGATCAAGGAAAAAAGCCAAAGATCTTCGACTTCGCGGAGGTGAGTTACGATTATACGATGGACCGTTTCAATGCAACTGAAGGCCACACGGGACTTTACGGTGGTGTGGTCATTCCTGTTAAGAAGAGTTTGGTGAACGTCCGTTCCAATTTGGACGCTTACTACAACCGTTCGCCCATCGGAATGGAGAATAACGTCATCTTTGGGTTGGAGAGTGAATTTGTGCATCAGCGCGAACGTTGGGGCGTGAATGCGGGTTTCAAGTTCAATGTGGATGGCAAGGAAACGTATGTGAGGCCGCTCATCTTTCCCACGCTCAAATTCCATTACTTTTTGGCGCAGGACATGGTGCGGTTCTATTTGAACGCGAGTGGTGGCGTTCAACGGAACGGATTGCGCACCATCTCACAGATCAATCCGTATGCGCAGACGGATATTCTGCGCCAGAACAGCTACGAAAGACTGAATGCGGAAGCTGGTTTCAAAGGCAACATTTTCAAGATATTGGGCTTCGATGTTTCGGTGGCGGAGATCATCACGCAGAACCAATTGTATTTCGTGAATGATACTTCAGATGGCATCGGAAACCGCTTTTTGCCTGAATATCACGACACGAAGATCACACGTTTCCGAGGTTCGTTGAGCTACGATATCGGTGAGAAACTGTTCGTGCAAGCAACGGCTCAGTATCGACTTTTTCGAATGCCGAATGACAGCATTCTTCCATGGCATCAAGCACCTTTCACCTTTACGTTTGCGGGCAATTATAATCTGAACAACAAGTTCATTTTCAAGGCTTCCATCACGGCCAACGGAAACCGTGTTGCCAAAGGCTATGCTACCGACAGTTTGGGAACGCATGTTCAACCAATAAAAATGGGCGGTTACGCAGACATCAGCCTTGGTGCCGAATATCGCTACAAGCGTTGGATCGGAGCTTTCATCGACCTGAGAAATCTCGCAGCCATGCGCTACGAGATATGGAACCAATATCCTGTGCAGCGGTTCAGTTTCATTGCAGGACTGCACTTTGAGTTCTAAAAGAAAGGGCCATCCGATTCAATCGGATGGCCCTTTCCTCAATTCTTTAAACGGAATCTTATCCTGCCACTTTCAATGTGATCTCCAACGGAATGTCATTTGAAAGAACCGCATCTTTCATCGGAGCATCCCAAGCCACATCGTATTTTTTTCTATCGAAGGTCAAAGTACCGCTAACTGTTCCATCTGCCACTTTGATGTCCTTTACAGTTTCCTCGTTGGTGATGCCACGAACGGTCAGCTTTCCCGTTGCGGTGGAACCATCTTCAGAAACAGAAGTGATCTCGAATGTGGCTGTCGGATGGTTGGCAACATCAAAGAAATCGGGTGAAGACAGGTGTCCGACCAATTTCTCAGGTGTGTGCTCTGAATCGTACACATCATCTTTTGGTTCAATGGTGGTCATATCGATCACGAATGTTCCTCCGTTCACTTTATCCCCAGCCAAGATCAGCTTGGCCTCAGAAAGTGCGATGTTTCCGTAATGGGCTTTGATTCCCAGCATTTCTCCTGTCCATTTTACGTTGCTTCCGCCAAGGTCTACAACAACTTCCTGAGGTTCGGCAGCAGGAGCTTCTGGTGCATTTTCAGCCGACCCTTCGGCCTCATGAGTGTGATTTCCTCCACAACTGGCAAGAAAAAGTCCTCCAGTAACGGCCATTGCTAATACAAGTCTGTTTGTTTTCATGATTATTGGTTTGAGATTAATTAATGTTTAAACATTGATTGAAACGGTACAAGAATACAAATGTTCAACCAGTTCGAAAAAAATTACTGAATTGCTCCCAGGGCCACTTTTGCCTCTGGGTCTATCGAAACATCACTTACCCAATCTGCCGTTTCAACTGGTGCAGGAAGTTTCACTGGATTTCCAAGGTAATCCAAACGTTTCCCAGGCCAAATACACGACTTCCACAGATAAACGAAAAGTGATTTCTGGTCGAGGCTTGGATGAACGTACGGTTTCAACAATCGTTCGTGATATTCTGGATACAGACTCCAGTGCACTCCCATGTACATGTGATGAATGCCATGATAACCATTGTTGAACGCCATCCAATTGAACAACTTTCCAGTGAATGAGCGCGAATGGTTGTAAGGATGCGTTTCATCGCAACCATCGTGCTGCCAGTAATTCGTTCCGAAAATGCCCCAAAGCGAATACATATTTGGAATGAAGATGAGGAAGAGCATGCGCTGCCAATCAACGATAAGAGCGACCACTTTTATCGTTCCCACTAAAATTGCTTCCTTTTTGTACTGGGAAGACCAACCTGGTTTTACATCCTTCATTCGCTGAACGAAAGCCTTTTCCGACTTCATAATGTCTCGCGCAAGCAAGAAGAAGAACAGAAGCTGATTCAGAAAATTCCATTTGAATCTGGCGCGGGTTGTGCGGGCCGCATCTTTTGGTGTCTGCAAATGTTTGTGATGACTCAAATTGTGCCCAGGAACATACCCACTTACAGGGTTTCCCTTCACAGCCGAAAGCAGAAATTGGAAAGCCTTGTTCCATGCCATACTCCTGAAAATCGGAACATGGATCGTGTTGTGAATAATGGTGGCAATAAAGAATTGCCAGTTGCAATGCACCAGTACAAGTATGGTCTTTCCAACCCAACCGAATTCGCCCCACAAGTACCAACTGATGGGGTAGAAAATGGCGTAAGCCACTACGGTGGCAATGGTGCGGTAATCCGCTTTATAACGAACGAGGTTGAATCGGTTCATGGTGCAAAAGTAGAAATCGCGGTGATGGAACTCTTGCGTTCTGACATTTTGCGTTGGCCAGATATACAGGTGTATTGGGTTAAGCTTCAATTAATTCTGCTCCAATTGCTAAAAATCATGTTCGGAAAATTGAACATCTTTTAATTTTGCGCCATGCAAAACGAGTTCAATATGAACGGTATTCAGTTTCTGGCACTTCTTCATGAGTGCGAAGCTGGCATTTGCGCGAGGCGGCAGAACGCGTGCCCGCGCTTTTTCATTCTGAGGGTCTGAGTCGCACTTCCTTGGACCGTTGAGGTCAGTGCGCATTCCACCAATTGAACAAAACAATCATTCGTATTTCATGAATTATGAAGTCAAGGTGGCTGACATTAGCCATCATCCATTTGCATTCACCATCTGCCAAATGATGGAAGAGGCCGCCAAGGTCAGAGGAACAGGTATTGCCAAACGCGAACCCGAATATGTTCAGAAAAAGATGTCTGAAGGGAAGGCGGTCATTGCTTTGAATGGCGATTCCGTGGTCGGCTTTTGCTACATTGAAAGTTGGGAAGACAAGAAGTATGTCGCCAATTCAGGGCTCATCGTTCATCCCGATTATCGTAAAACAGGTTTGGCAAGAGCGATCAAATCGGCCATTTTCAAGCTATCGCGAGAAATGTTCCCCGAGGCAAAGTTGTTCGGAATTACTACCAGTTTGGCGGTGATGAAGATCAATTCAGACCTCGGCTACAAACCTGTCACGTTCTCAGAACTCACTCAGGATGAGGCATTTTGGAAAGGCTGCCAAAGCTGTGTGAACTTTGACGTATTGCAGCGAACGAACCGCACCATGTGTATGTGCACAGGTATGATGTACATGGAAAAAACGGTAAGTCAACCTGTGGTAGAAACCAAGGTTCAACGTTGGGCAGGTTTCAAGAAATTCATGGTGGAACGAGGAAAACGACTTCAGAATCTCATCCCATCATTTCCATCACTTAAGCCTGCGTTGAAACAGGCAACACAAACTGAAAGCAAATGACAAAGAAGAAAGTCGTACTGGCGTTCAGCGGTGGTTTGGACACCACTTTCTGCGCCAAGTACTTGACCATTGAAAAAGGCATGGAAGTGCATGCCGCATTGGTTGATACTGGTGGTATTTCCGAAGAGGAGAAAACACGCATCGAAAAGCGCGCAGACTTGGCAGGAGTTGATTCATTCCGCGTGTTGGAACGCACCAACGATTACTATCAGCGCATCATCCGATATCTGATCTACGGAAACGTGCTCAAGAACAACACCTATCCGTTGTCGGTAAGTGCCGAGCGCGTTTATCAGGCCATTGCGTTGGCAGAATTTGCGGCATCTATCAATGCCGATGCGATTGCGCACGGGAGTACAGGCGCAGGAAACGACCAAGTGCGTTTCGATCTTGCTTTCGGGCTTTTGTTGCCTGGGACCGAGATCATCACTCCGATCCGTGATCTGAAATTGAGTCGCCAACAGGAGATCGATTACTTGAAAGAAGCTGGCATCGAACTCGATTGGACCAAAGCGCAGTATTCCATCAATAAAGGTTTATGGGGAACGAGTGTGGGTGGCGCGGAAACGCTCACTTCGGACAAACCATTGCCAGAATCGGCCTATCCAACGCCCGTTACCAAAACCGAACCGCTGGAGGTTACGCTGCAATTCACCGAAGGGCAATTGACAGGATTGAACGGAACCGAAATGGATCCGGTCTCAGCCATCAATGCGCTGGAGGAAATGGCGGCTGGTTATGGCATTGGCCGCGATGTGCATGTTGGAGATACCATTATCGGCATCAAAGGTCGTGTTGGTTTCGAGGCGGCTGCACCGTTGGTCATCATCAAGGCGCACCATCTTTTGGAGAAGCACACACTGAGCAAATGGCAACTGCATTGGAAACAGCAGTTGGGCGATTGGTACGGAATGTTCCTGCACGAAAGTCAGTACTTTGAGCCTGTGATGCGCAACATTGAGACGTTCTTGGAAGACACGCAGAAGACCGTGACAGGCGAAGTGATCGTGACGCTTTTGCCGTATCGATTCTCAGTTGACGGCATCCGTTCGTCTTTCGATCTGATGCAAAGCAGCTTCGGGACGTATGGCGAAATGAACGAAAAGTGGACGGGCGAGGATGTGAAAGGATTCACGAAGGTGATCAGCACTTCGTTGCGTTTGCACCGAACCGTTCAACAGGACAACAGCAAAGAAGGATGATCAAAGTTGGCATAGCGGGCGGAACAGGATACGTGGCAGGCGAACTGCTCCGAATTCTGGGAAATCATCCCGAAGTGGAGGTGGCGTTCACCTACAGTCATTCGAAGCCGGGCGAAGCGGTTTCTTCTGTACACCGCGATCTGTTTTACCAACCGGAATGGCGATTCACCGATAAGGTTTCAACCGATGTGAATGTGGTTTTTCTGTGTTTGGGTCACGGACTTTCTCGGAAGTTTTTGGAGGAACATCCGCTGCCGAAAGAAGTAAGTGTCATCGACCTCGGAAGCGATTTCCGCCTGAAGCAAGATTCGCAGTTCGGTGAACGTGAATTCACGTACGGTTTGGCTGAACTTCCTCAGGAAACGGGAATGAATATTGCCAATCCGGGCTGTTTCGCCACGGCCATTGAGTTGGCACTTTTGCCGATGGCTTCCGAAGGTTTGCTCACAGATTCCATTCACGTTCACGCCATCACGGGTTCGACAGGCGCGGGCGCATCGCTCAACGATTACTCGCACTTCAGCCGCAGGCTCAATAACCTGAGCATTTACAAACCGTTCTCGCATCAGCATTTGGCAGAGATAGGGGAGACGTGGCAGAATGCTGGTCAGGCCGAATTGCCCGAAGTGTCATTTCTACCGGTGAAAGGCGATTTTGCCCGTGGCATTTTCGCCAGCGTTTACTCGGCAACAAGTTTGAATGAGGTGGAAGCAAAGAAACTTTACCAGGATTTCTACCGCGACAAACCGTTCGTTCATGTTTCGGACGAAACCATCGAATTGAAACAAGTTGTCGGTACCAATTATTGCTTGATTCAAGTTCAGGTCATTGATGGCAAACTGCTGGTTACCAGCATCATCGATAACCTTTTGAAAGGTGCGGCAGGCCAAGCAGTTCAGAACATGAACCGCATTTTCGGGTTGGCCGAAACCACAGGGTTGAACCTTCGCTCAATTGCTTTCTGATGCCACTTTTTGACGTTTATCCGCTTTACAATATCACGCCCGAACGGGCCGAAGGCTGCAAGGTTTTCGACTCCAAGGGACAGGAATATTTAGATCTGTATGGAGGTCATGCCGTGATCTCCATCGGTCATTCGCATCCGCATTACGTGGAGCGCATTCAGCAGCAGGTGGCCAAGTTGGGATTCTATTCCAACGCGGTAAAGAATCCGCTGCAAGAGGAACTTGCGTCAAAGCTGGAAGCACTTTCAGGTTGCACAGGATATCAATTGTTCCTGTGCAATTCGGGAGCTGAGGCCAATGAGAATGCGCTGAAACTCGCCTCTTTTCAAACGGGTCGGAAGAAGATTCTTGCTTTCAAAGGAAGTTTTCACGGACGCACTTCCGCTGCGGTTGCGACAACCGACAATCCCTCGATTGTTGCTCCGCTCAATGCGCAGCACGAAGTTGTTTTCTGTCCGCTGAATGATCTGGGATCCGTGAAAAACGCGTTGCAGTCGCAAGATGTGGCGGCTGTGATTGTAGAATGTGTGCAGGGCGTGGGCGGTCTCGACCAGGTCGAAACCACGTTCATCCAAGAGGTTGAAAAAGCGTGCCGCGAAACAGGAACGCTACTGATTGCCGATGAAGTGCAGGCAGGCTATGGTCGAACGGGGAAATTCTTCGCGTTTCAGCATCATGGCATCCAACCCGACATCATCAGCATGGCAAAAGGAATGGGCAATGGATTTCCGATCGGAGGCATTCTCATCCATCCCGAAATCCCTGCAAAGCATGGTATGTTGGGAACCACGTTCGGTGGAAATCATTTGGCATGTGCAGGCGGATCGGCTGTTTTGGATGTGCTCGAAGAAGAGAAACTGGTTGCTCACGCTGAAGCGTTGGGTGAGTGGTTCGTGCAGCAGATCAGCGCGCATCAAATTCCGGCAAAGCCGAAAGGACGAGGTTTGATGCTTGGTCTGGCGTTCGATTTCCCTGTGGGCGAATTGCGCAAAAAGCTGCTTTTTGAACACCACATTTTCACGGGGAGCGCCAACGACCCGAAAGTGCTGCGCATTCTGCCACCGCTTTCGGTCACCAAAGAAGAACTCACGCGGTTTTTTGCCGCACTGAAATCCTGTTTGCAATGAAGCATTTCACATCTGTACATGATGTCGATGATATGAACGAATGGCTTTCGCTGGCTGATCTGTTCCAAAAAGATCCGTTTCATTTCAGCGAAGCTGGAAAGGGAAAGATCCTTGGATTGCTGTTCCTGAATCCGAGTCTCAGAACTCGGATGAGCACGCAGAAAGCCGCTTATCAGCTGGGCATGAATGTGATGGTGATGAACCTCGATAAGGACGGCTGGCAGCTGGAAATGGAGGATGGAGCTGTGATGAACGGCAATGCGCAGGAGCACGTGAAAGAGGCCGCGCAGGTTTTGTCGCAATACTGCGATGTGATTGGGGTGCGTTCGTTTCCAAGTTTGGAGGACCGCGCTGCGGATTATGCCGAACCTGTGTTGGAAGCGTTCAAGAAGTACGCAACGGTTCCGATTCTTTCTTTGGAAAGTGCCACACGCCATCCGTTGCAATCGTTTGCGGATCTCATCACGGTTCGGAGTTTGGCTACCAAGCCACGACCGAAAGTGGTGCTCACATGGGCTCCGCATCCAAGGCGATTGCCGCAAGCGGTTCCAAATTCGTTTGTGGAGTGGATGAAACAGGCCGATGTGGAATTGGTCGTCACGCATCCCGAAGGATTTGAACTCGCGCCCGAATTCATGGGAGGCGTAACCGTCACACATGATCAAAAGGCGGCTTTGTCTGGAGCAGATTTCGTGTATGCGAAAAACTGGTCGGCTTACGAACCGTACGGGAAAACCGCACCCGAACTGACCGATTGGCAGATCACTTCAGAACAAATGGCGCTGACCGACAACGGTGGTTTCATGCACTGTTTGCCTGTGCGCAGAAATGTAGTTGTGTCTGATTCCGTGCTCGACAGTCCGCAGAGTTTGGTCATCATGCAGGCTGCAAATCGCGTGATCAGCGCGCAAGTGGCACTCTACAAATTGCTTCAAGGTGGATAAACTGCTGGTCATAAAAGCTGGTGGAAAACTGCTGGAAGATGCGCCACGATGGAAGGCTTTGCTTCGTGAATTGGCCGAACTTTCGCATCCGCTTGTACTTGTGCATGGTGGAGGAAACCGTGCTTCGCAAGTAACCGAAGCCTTGGGCGGAACACCCAAAATGGTGGATGGTAGAAGAATAACCACCGACCTCGACCTCGAAGTTGCCGTGATGGTTTACGCTGGGCTGATGAATAAACAGCTGGTGGCCTGGCTTCAGGCCTGCGGCCGAAATGCAATTGGTCTCAGCGGAGCTGATGGAACCAGTATTCTATCAGAAAAACGCCCTGTTTTGGAGCACGATTTCGGTTGGGTTGGTGATGTCAAAACGGTGAATGCAGCCTTCTTTTCGCAGCTTCTAAAAAATGGGCAAACACCCGTTTGCTGCGCCATCACACATGACGGAAACGGTCAATTGTTGAACACGAATGCCGACACCATCGCGGCCAGTGTGGCCAAAGCCATGACGGCTGAATTTGACGTTTCACTCACATATCTGTTTGAAAAACCCGGTGTTCTGGCTGATGATAAGGACGACAGTTCTGTGATTGCTGAACTCACGCATTCCATGTATGAGCAAGGCAAAGCTTCGGGGCAGTTTCATTCGGGAATGCTTCCTAAACTTCATACTGCGTTTGAGGCGTTAAAGGCAGGTGTTTCATCCGTGAGAATCACCCATCCCGAAAACTGGCAAACAGGCGGAACAGTGATCAAAGCATGAGCTGTTCGGAGCATCCATATCTGAATTCCATGGTCGAACTGCTATCGGAGATCATCCAGAAACCATCGTTCTCTGGACAGGAAAATGATGCGTTGGCGGTGGTTGATGCTTGGTTGCGGTCGCACGGAATTGAGTTCCACAGCGTGGGAAACAACCGCTGGATGGTCAATCGGAACTATAATGAAGCGTTGCCTACGGTGCTGCTCAATTCGCACATCGACACGGTAAAACCGAATGCGGCCTACACTCGCAATCCTTTTGATGGTGCGGTGGAGGACGGAAAACTCTTCGGGTTGGGAAGCAACGATGCAGGAGCTTCTTTGGTCACGTTGCTGCACACGTTTCTGCATTTTCATGCGAAGGAGAATCTGCCTGTGAATCTGTGCATGGCCATTTCGGCTGAGGAAGAAAACTCAGGTTCAGGAGGCATGCAATTGCTGCGCAACGACCTTCCAAAATGGGATTGGGCGATGGTCGGTGAACCGACAAGCATGCAGCCTGCCATTGCCGAAAAAGGTCTTTTGGTGATTGATGCTGTGCTGACGGGAACGGCTGGACACGCGGCTCACATCAAAGATGACATGGCCATTTACCATTTGGCGGATGACATCGCGAAGCTGAAAACATTGGCATTTGAGCGTGTTTCAGAATTTCTTGGCCCTGTGAAAGTGACCATGACGCAGGTGAACGCGGGTTCTCAGCATAACGTGGTTCCTGCGGAATGCAGTTACGTGCTGGATGTTCGTGCGAACGAGCTTTACACGCTTGAGGAGGTTTTCGAACGACTTCAATCGGAACTCCGGGCAACGCTCACCGCGCGTTCGTTCCGCTTGCGGTCTTCGGCCATTCCTGCCGATCATCCGGTGGTGAAATGCGCCATAGAGCTTGGAAGAAAACCCTATGGTTCGCCAACGCTTTCCGATCAGGCGTTGCTCAACGGACCATCATTTAAAATGGGACCAGGCGAAACCGAGCGTTCGCACCGCCCCGATGAATACATCACTTTACAGGAATTGAATGACGGATTGAGCGGCTACCAACAGCTGCTGGACGCCTATTTCGAACTGCTAAACTCACGGAAATGAAACTCTGGGACAAAGGATACACGGTAAACAATTTGGTGGAGCGCTACACGGTGGGCAACGACCGCGAATGGGATCAGCGCCTCATTCCGTTCGATATTCAGACCAACCGCGCACACGCTGCCATGCTGCATCAGATCGGGTTGCTTTCTGCGGAGGAATGGAATGCGCTTGCTGTTGCGCTGGATGAGCTGCAAAAGCAATGGGAAACCGAGGGTTTGACCATCGGGGAGGAGTTTGAAGACGTGCACAGTTGGCTGGAACACCTGTTGACCGAAAAATGCGGAGACGCAGGGCGTAAAATCCATACCGCACGTTCGCGGAACGACCAAGTGCTCACGGATCTTCACCTGTATGCGAAGGCCAGTGTGGTGGTCATTAGCGAGGCCGTCATCACACTATTTGACCAATTGATGGAATTGGCCGAAGAACACAAAGACCGTCTGTTGCCAGGTTACACCCATATGCAAGTGGCCATGCCGTCCTCTTTCGGACTGTGGTTCAGCGCGTATGCCGAAAGTTTGGTGGATGATATGTTGCTGCTGCAAGCGGCTTACCGAATGGCTGATCAGAATCCGTTGGGTTCGGCTGCGGGTTATGGTTCCTCATTTCCTATCAACCGCACATTGACAACCGAACTGCTTGGTTTCGGAACCATGCGTTACAACAGCGTGGGGGCACAGATGTCACGCGGCAGATTGGAGAAATCGGTAAGTTTTGCTTTGTCGAGTATTTCGGCCACGCTTGGCAAATTGGCGGATGACATCTGTCTTTACATGAGCCAGAATTTCGGGTTCGTTACGTTCCCGAAGGAGCTGACAACAGGTTCGAGCATTATGCCGCACAAGCAGAATCCAGACGTGTTCGAGGTGATGCGTGCGCGGTGCAATTCGGTACAGCAGTCAACGGCACATTTGACGTTGCTCACGGCCAATCTGATCAGCGGTTATCACCGCGATTTTCAGGAGCTGAAAGGTGTTTTCATGGAAAGCATCGAGACCACCATCGACAATTTGGAGGTGGCCACTTTCATGCTGAAACATATTCAGGTGCAGCCCGAAATTGTTGGGTTGCCGATCTACGATGCCATGTACACGGTGGAATCGCTGCACGAACTCGTGCTAAAAGGAATGCCATTCCGTACGGCTTACCAGCAATTGGGCAAGGAAGTGAACGATGGAACATTCATCCCTAACCGAGATGTGCACCACACGCACGAAGGAAGCATCGGCAATCTATGTCTCGGTGAGATTCGCCAGAAGATGGAGGCGGTGAAGGTTGGGTAAATCGGCTTACTTCCCGATACAGAACTTGCTGAAAATGTTCCCTAAAAGGTCATCTGTTGTGATCTCTCCAGTGATCTCTCCAAGATGAAACAGCGCCTTACGGATGTCAATGGCCACAAGGTCTCCCGGAACTTGATTGTTAAAACCTGTCACAACTTCAAGCAATGAATTTTTGGCGTTGCGAAGCGCTTCAATGTGGCGCGTGTTCGTGACGATGGTCTGGTCTTCCTTGAGTGGTGAAAGATTGACGCATTCCGTCAGTCGGTTTTTCAGTTCGTCAATGCCCGTTTTCTCTTTCGCTGAGATGGAGATGATGTCAAAATCGGAGAATTTCTCTTCGACATTCTCAACAGTCTTGTCTGATTTGTTGGCAACAAGAATGAGGTGTTTCTCGATGTCAGATTTCCGAGTTTTCAGATTTCCGATTTCGGATTTCAATCTTTCAGAATCGTAGGTGGAAGCATCAAAAAGCAACAGCACAACATCAGCCTGCTCGGCCTTTTGCATGGTGCGTTCAATGCCGAGACTTTCAATCGTGTCCTCCGTTTTTCGGATACCAGCAGTGTCGATGAAACGGTAACGGATTCCTTCAATCGTCATTTCGTCCTCCACCGTGTCGCGCGTAGTGCCAGCAATGTCAGAAACGATGGCGCGTTCCTCATTCAGAAGTGCGTTCAGCAAGGTCGATTTTCCCGCGTTCGGTTCTCCGATAATGGCGACTTGAATTCCTTCTTTGATGACATTTCCCAATTCAAACGAACCAATGAGCTGGTCAATTTTGGAATTGATACGGTAAATTAGATTCTTCATCTCGGTGCGATCAACGAATTCCACATCTTCTTCCGCAAAGTCCAGTTCCAACTCGATCAGCGAAGCGAAATGAACCAATTCTTCCCGCAGGATTTTCAACTCAGAACTGAATCCGCCACGCATCTGGTGCATAGCTACTTTGTGCGCGGCTTCAGATGAAGAAGCAATTAGATCGGCAACCGCTTCCGCTTGCGAAAGATCCATTTTTCGGTTGAGGAAGGCGCGCATCGAATATTCGCCTGGCTTGGCCATGCGGCAACCGTTTGCACTCAAAAGGTTCAGAATTCGTTTCTGAATAAAAGTGGAACCGTGACACGAGATTTCCACCGAATCCTCACCTGTGAATGACTTCGGATTTCGGAAAACGCTGACGAGCACTTCGTCCACAACCTCATCGCCATCCAGAATCTCACCGAACAGAATGGTATGCGAATCAGCTTCAGACACCTTCTTTTTCCCTTTGGGACGAAAAACCTTGTCGGCAATCGTAAAAGCATCTTTCCCGCTGATGCGGATAACAGCAATTGCACCCGCTCCAGAGGCGGTGGCCAAGGCCATTATCGTATCATCCAGCGTGTTGAGAGTGGCCAATTTGTGCTTAATTCTACTGTGGAAAAGTTGCGGCCGCAAAAGTAGCCCTTAATGTTGGGTATCCGTTGTCAATGACCTACTTTTGGCCGCGTTAAATCCGTAAGAAAAGACACGATGAGTGTATTAGTAGATAAGAATTCGAAGGTGATCGTACAGGGGTTCACGGGCAGTGAGGGAACGTTTCATGCTGGTCAGATGATCGAGTACGGAACAAACGTGGTCGGTGGCGTAACTCCGGGCAAAGGAGGACAAACTCACTTGGACCGTCCTGTGTTCAACACAGTTGCTGAGGCTGTGAAGGAAACGGGAGCCAATGTTTCCATCATTTTCGTTCCGCCACCATTTGCGGCAGATGCAATTATGGAAGCTGCTGAAGCAGGCATCGCGTTGGTGGTTGCCATTACCGAGGGAACACCGGTTGCGGATATGGTGAAAGCTGCTGATTATTTGAAGGGAACAAAAACACGTTTGATCGGACCTAACTGCCCAGGCATCATCACGCCAGGAGGAGCAAAGGTCGGCATCATGCCAGGATTTGTTTTCAAGCAAGGGAGAATTGGTATTGTTTCGAAGTCAGGAACGTTGACCTACGAAGCTGCTGACCAAGTTGTGAAAGCTGGAATGGGAATTTCAACTGCCATCGGAATCGGTGGTGACCCGATTATTGGAACTACTACCAAAGAGGCGGTTGAGTTGTTCATGAATGATGATGACACGGATGCGATCGTAATGATCGGTGAGATCGGAGGAACGTTGGAGGCGGAAGCTTCTGCTTACATCAAATCAACTGGAAACAAGAAACCCGTTGTTGGTTTTATCGCTGGTCAGACTGCTCCCAAAGGACGTACAATGGGCCATGCAGGTGCCATCGTTGGTGGAGCTGAAGATACGGCAGAAGCCAAAATGAAGATCATGGCCGAGTGCGGAATTCACGTGGTTGCTTCGCCTGCGGACATTGGTGTTACCATGGCGAAAGCGATGGGAGTTACGGCTTAGTAGATAAGTGAAAGCTGGAAAATCAAAAATGGAAAAGTGATGCGGTTAATTATCTTGTCGAGCGTTCTTTTATGTGCATCCTATCAGCTTTTTGCTCAAGAACATGTCGTTAAAGTTTACAAGACTTATGAGGCGTATCAGAAGAGGGATGGGAAAGAGATTGGAGAGTTTTGGAATTTTTTCTGGTCTTTACGAGAGTTTGTCTTGGTAACTAAGAACGGAGGCAGAGAGGTCAAAACAAATACGGATGGGTTTTGGGGATTCACGGTTGATTCAGCACTTTACAGAGTTGATCACAACACACCTTACCGGGTAGACATAGTTGCTCCAGAGTTGGTTTTCTACCAGCATGGAATTGGAAAGAGTCTGAATTATATTGGGGAACGAGCCGATAGACCAAATACTCAAGATAATTATCAATTCAGTAGATACCATATTTCGGTGGATATGAACTCTGAAATATTTGTAATCACAAGTGGGAAAGCCAAGAAGGCATTTGCTGGTAATGAGAAAGGTCTGGCTGTATTGAAATGTGCCAAGTGGAAAACGGGTATGGAAAATGATGGAACTCGGAAGTGTGTCACCGACAATCTCTAATTTTCGAGAGCTATTCGATCAAGCTTACGACCTCGCAGTCATCCACTAATATCGAGTATAGTGGCTATGGTCAGAAAAGAGGTCGCCATACGTATACTGTTTCGTGGTGATGTTCTTCTTGATTGGCCCGACTAGGATACAAGTAATCTGGTCTGGAAAGAGAGTGTTTTGAAGTAAATTCGCTGCCCAACAATAATAGATGGTGTCGTTGCCAGTATTCTTTACACATAATTCGGCATTGTAGCAATTAGTATATTCTGAAAGGAAGCATACCATCAATATTCCCAACAGGAAAACGAAATATTCCATCATTGTTTGATGATGTTTTGCCAGACAAAGTAAATGGATCAAAGAATCACGTGACCCCATTTCCTGACTTAGGACAAAACTAATCGTACTTCGTCTTGCCTTTGTTTGCACGTTTTTCTGCCAGTTTCTCTTTGGCCGATTTCGCTGGAGCTTTCTTCGTCTCCTTTTTCTTGTCTTGTCCTTTTGACATGGCTAATGGATTAAAACCACACCAATTTTAGTGAATTCCTGAATCCGAAATTCAGCGGTTGAAAACTATGGTCACGTTGCCGATCTTCTTTCCAGAAAGCACATAACGAAAGGCATCGGCAATCTCTTCCAGTGGATAAGTTCGGTCTATTAGCGGTTTGAATTCACCTTTTTGGAGAAGCTCTGCCATTAGATTCACCGACCTCGGTCTGTCCAGCGGCAGCGGGAATTTTACGTGCTTGTTAAAGATGGAGAGCGGAATATTCTCCAAGTTCGGGCCGAGTTCGGAAGAGATGTAAACACCGTTCGGTTTCAACAGCCGCTTGCAAAGCCTGTATCTGCTTTTTCCGACCGTATCAAACACAAAATCGAACTGCTCTCTGTCTTTGGTGAAATCGGTTTTCTGCCAATTGATGGTCCGTACGGCTCCGAGGTCTTTCACTTGCTCTTCATGACCTGTTCCACAGGTGGCGGTAACTGTTGCCCCGAAATATCTGCACAGCTGAACACATGCAGACCCGATGGCACCGGTTGCTCCATGAACAAGTACCGTTTTTCCTTCCACGTTTACCTTATTGATAAAGTTGTAAGCGTAGTGCGCTCCTTCCAAGCTGGCGGCAGCTGCTTCAAAATCGGTGTTGTCGGGAATTTTGGCAATGGCTTCGTCCTCAGAAAGAACCATGTACTTGGCAAAAGATGAAAGTATGTTATCGTTGAAACCGAAAATGCGGTCACCGACCTTGAATTTGCTCACCTTGCTTCCAACAGCTTCGATCACACCAGCGAAATCGGTTCCGAGAATCTGTTTTCTGGGTTTGGACATGCCTAACATGAGACGCATGATGAACGGTCTTCCCGTAAGGTTGGCGCAGTCCGTTCGGTTGGCAGTTGCTGCATAAACCCGGATCAACACTTCATTTTCATTCGGTGTCGGCATCTCGATTTCCTCCAAAGAGAGTACATCGGGCGAACCGTAATTTTTGTAAACGACTGCTTTCAAGTCTTAAGCAGTTCTCAGTTCGTGCAAGGTAATTTCAGGAGGCATGCCCACACGCCCAGGGAAAATGAGATAGCCCATGCCACGATTAACATACAGATGCTGACGGCCTTTTGTGTAGAGACCTGCGTAGCGTTCGTAAAAGAATTTACCTGCGCTCAATTCCACCAACCCGGGAATCGAAATCCCGAACTGTCCGCCATGCGTGTGGCCAGAAAGTGTGAGGTCAACATTTTCTTTGGCAAGGATATGATGGTCCCAATGCGTTGGGTCGTGGCTTAATAGAATTCGGAAAGGAACGTCTTCCATATTCTCCACCGACTTTTTGTAATCACCACGGGTAGGGAACCAACCTTCCGGTGTATAGCCCCAATTCTCTACTCCAACAAGTCCGATCTTCTCGCCATCTTTCTCCAAAATGTCGTGCTCGTTCATCAGCATTTTGAAGTCCATCCGCTCGATCATTTTCTTCACTCCGAGCGAATTCTGGGTCTTGACTTCTTCGGTCAGTTTACCGCCTCTACCCCAACCATAATCGTGGTTTCCGAGAATGGCGTACTTGCCCGTTTTGGCTTTCAGTTTGGTGAAAACGCTGATCCAGTTTTCGGCTTCTTCGGGATGCTCGTTCACGAGATCACCAGTAAAGAAAATGTAGTCAGGATTGAGTTCGTTCACCATCTGAACCGCTTCTTCCAACGGTTCGTAATTGTTCTCAAAACTTCCCAAGTGAAGATCCGATATCTGAACGATCTTCAGGCCATCGAACGCTTTCGGAAGGTTGTCGAACGTCAACTTGTTCTCCAAGATCCGCCACCCGAATTTGCCTTTGGTGGTTCCCCAAAGCACCGAGCCGAGCATCAGTCCTCCAAAACCTAGAGCAACTTTGTTCATAAAGGTTCTTCGACTGAGCGTTTCACCCTCTTTGTGTTTTCCCCGCATTCGGAAAACCCCGAAACGGGTCAGTAGCATCAGATCGGAAAAAAGTTGAAAAATGCTGATGCTGAGCAACGTTACCGCTAGCGTGATGGCTCCAACGATCGTGTAGCTTCGTATCCAAGGCTGATCGCGATATTCATCGCGGTTCACCGCAAAATAAGAGGTGGTACCGTAGATGAAAATGGCCGTTACCAGAAATACAATTCTGAAAAGCCACTTGTATCTGGGCAACATCTTTTGTGTGACGATATGTACCGAACGGTATGAGTACGCGATCAGCGTAATTGTTCCGAACAATATCAGGTAATAGACAACCATGTTGCAAACTTACGGTTTACCGATGTTGAAAACGGACATCCGCAAGTCAGAAACAGTTAAGAATTCTTATTGTTTGGAATAATGAGCTCAAACCATGTTGCCAACCGCTTTCCTCTATCTTTGGCCGAAATCAGTCTCGTATGAAATTGTTGGAAGGCAAAGTGGCTTTGGTAACGGGCGGTACGCGCGGCATCGGCAAAGGCATCTGCCAGAAATTTGCTGAGCAAGGTGCTACGGTCGTTTTCACTTATGTAAGTTCGGAAGAGAAGGCCAAGCAACTGGAAAGTGAACTTGGAGCTAAAGCTTGGGCGGTTCGTTCGGATGCATCCAATTTTACCGAGACCGAAGCGTTGGTGAACCAGATCGTGGAGAAATACGGACAGTTGGATGTGGTTGTGAACAATGCTGGAATTACCCGCGACAATCTTCTGATGCGAATGAAAGAGGAAGATTGGAATGCCGTGATGGACACCAACTTGAAGTCAGTTTTCAATGTGACAAAGGCGGTGCAACGGACCATGCTAAAGCAACGAAGCGGAAGCATCATAAACATCAGCTCGATCGTTGGTGTTCAAGGAAATGCCGGGCAGTCGAATTATGCCGCCAGCAAGGCTGGAATTATCGGTTTCACGAAGAGCATTGCCAAGGAGTTAGGTTCCAGAAATATTCGCTGTAATGCTATTACACCTGGTTTTATCGAAACGGAAATGACGGATGCATTGGATGAGAAAGTGGTGGAAGAATGGCGGCAACAGATTCCGCTGAAACGTGGTGGAACGCCCGAAGATGTGGCCAATGCCGCGCTTTTTCTGGCCAGCGATATGAGTACTTATGTCACGGGGCAGGCAATATCTGTGTGCGGAGGAATGTTGACCTAGGACATGTTTTTAGCCACAGAAACACAGATTTTCACAGATTTCTCAGAGCAGAATATTTTTTCTGTGAAAGCATTCAGTGTCTTCTGTGCTTCAGTGGCCGATAAAATTTCAATTCAATCTTGAGTATCGTTTTTCAATATCCAACTTGGTTTGTACTGTTCGCCATTGTCGCGGGCGTGGCATATGCGTTCGGAATGTACTTCCGCGAAAAGCGTACGGCTGAATTCCCGAAATGGATGAGGCAGGCGTTGGCTGCTGTGCGTGGGATTGTGGTCGCGCTGATCGTGTTGTTGCTCATCGGCCCACTTATCAAGTCAACCACCAAGCGCACTGAAAAACCAATCGTTGTCATTGCGCAGGATAATTCATCTTCCATTCCGCTGAACAGCGATAGCGCATTTTACAGAACAGAATATCAGGAGAAACTGAACGAACTCCGAAAACAGCTATCGAGTGATTATGAAGTCCGCAGCTACGTTTTCGGTAATGCGGTTACAGAAATGGAAACGGCTGATTTCTCGGATGGCCGAACGGACATGTCGGAGCTTTTCGAGGAACTCGATAACGTTTACGCCAATCGGAATGTCGGTGCTGTTGTTCTTGCCTCAGATGGACTTTACAACCTTGGCCGCGACCCGATCTACAGTCCGTTGCACTTGAACGCGCCCATCTATTCCATTGCATTGGGAGATACCAGCATCAAACGCGATGTGATTCTGAAGAAAGTGGAACACAACCGCTATGCGTATCTCGGCAATGAATTTCCTGTGGAGATAACCATTGAAGCAGAGAAATTTCAAGGAAAGGATGTGACCGTTCAGCTTTCGGGCGAGAACGGAATTCTGTGGGAGCAGCGCGTCAATATCAATAGCAATTCGTTTCGAAAAGTGCTTTCAGCAAAACTGAAGGCCGAAGTTCCTGGATTGAACCGCATCAAGGCCAGTGTGAGCGAGTTGAGCGGAGAACTTTCGCGAAGCAATAACTCACAGGATTTCTTTGTGGAGGTGCTGGATGGAAGACAAAAAGTGCTGATTCTGGCGGCCAATCCGCATCCAGATATTGCCGCCATCAGACGCAGTATCAGCGAGAATGACAATTACGAAGTGGATGCTTTTGTGCTGGGCGAAAAGGAATTCACGCCTGAGAAATACGACCTCATCATTTTACACCAATTGCCAATGACTGGTGGTCGCGGACGTACCGAAATGGACAAGGTCCGCGCTTCATCGGTTCCTGTTTTCTGCATTGTGGGCGGCAAGACCGACCTGCGTTGGTTCAACGACATGGGTTTCGGGCTGCAGATAAATGCAGCACGCCAATCAAAGAACGAGGTGCTGCCTGTTTTTGCCAAAGGGTTTTCGCTCTTTACTTTGGATGAGAATGTGCGAAGAATGGTGCAGCGTTTTCCGCCTCTCAACGCGCCTTTCGGTGAATATTCGTCCAGTGGTTCTGCTCAAACGCTGTTCAATCAGCGCATCGGAAATGTGGATACGGAAAATCCGCTGCTCCTATTCAATGATGTTTCGGGAAGGAAAATGGGCGTGTTGGTCGGTGACGGAATTTGGCGGTGGCGCATCCGTGATTTTGAGGAGAACGGCTCGCACGAAATATTCGACCGAATGCTATCGAAAGTGGTTCAATTTCTTGCGCTCAAAACCGACAAAAGTCTGTTCCGCGTGAACACGAAAAACCGTTACCATGAAGATGAGGCGGTGGTTTTCAATGCAGAACTCTACAATGAAACCTACGAGCCAATCAACGAACCCGAAGTGGAATTGACCATTACAGACGAAGCGGGAAAATCATACGAATACCAGTTCAATCGTACAGACAATGCCTACCGTTTGAACGCTGGAAGTTTTAAGGAAGGCAATTACCGCTTTGTGGCGCAGGTGAGCCATGGCGGAAAGGTGTTTGAAAGCAAAGGGCAGTTCATGGTGGCGGCTCTCAAATTGGAAACCACGCGCACCACGGCCGACCATGCGTTGATGTACAAGTTGGCAAATGGTTCAGGCGGAGAACTTTTCTATCCTAGCGAACTGGACAAACTGGCCGAAGCCATCAAAAACCGTGATGACATCCGCAACGTGGTGTACGAACAGACCTGGTTCAAAGAAGCAATTCACCTGAAGTGGATTTTCTTCTTACTTCTGGCGTTGTTGAGTTTGGAGTGGTTTGTAAGGAAGCGGCTGGGGGCGTATTGATTTGATAATTGGCAAATTCGGTAATTTCAAGCTCATGAAAACGAGAGAGGCTTTCCATAAGTTGATTGATGAGATAGGAGACGAAGCTGTCTTGAGATCGTATTATCAGTTGATCAGTGTTCTGAACCAAAAGGGAGAAGGTGAGTTATGGAATTCCCTCTCCAACTCGGAGAAAGAAGAACTTCTAATTTCATACGAGGATAGCTTGAATGAGGAGAACCTCATCGATCATAATATGGTGATGGAAAAGCACCTGAAGTGGCGAAAAAAGTAGTTTGGACTAAGCGGGCCTCCAGGAAGTTTGATGTCATTATCGAGTATCTGGAGGAGGATTGGAATGAGAATGTCGTTCGTGCTTTCGTTCTAAGGACAGAAACAGTTTTGGAGTTACTGTCTCGAAACCCAGAATTAGGAACAGTTGAGAATTCGGAAAGAGGGATTTACGGATTCAGATTGACCAAACACAATCGTTTGTTTTATCGGTTCGATAACCAGCGTTTGATTGTCTTGAATCTATTCGACAATCGTCAGAATCCGAAAAGAAAGCGTTACTGAGGGCGTTTGGGAATTCGTTCACCGAACCGTAACGCTCAATTCCTTTACGTTCCCAACCTTATCTTTCACGGAAATTCTAATCGTGTTCTGACCGCTGATGAAACGCTCGTCTTTGACATAGAAGAGCAGGTCATTTTTCGGGTCGTGTTCTAAAAGAACCCAGTTGCCATTGAGCGTTCCTGAGATGGAACGGATGCCTGAAAGGTCGTCTTCCAAATGGAATTTGAGCGTGTCGATGCCAGCCGTGGAGGTTTGGTCCCGATAGCTATCGGGATTGAAATTCTTGGGCTTGAGAATGGGAGCGAGGCTGTCGAGCATCACGGAATAATCACCAAAGCTGCGTGTTTTGGTGGTGATCCAATTCCATTGGGATGAGCCGCCCTCCGCAATCGGTCTGTTGTTCTTATCGAATGAAACAATGACGGCTTTGCCGGCCGCTGTTTCCGAAACCTTATCCAGTTTGATGGAAACGGTCATGTACTTATCCAAAGGGGTGTCTGAGAGTTTGCCAATGGAATGGACAGGTGAAATGCAATTGGCGCAAGCAGGTTTCAGGTCGTATTTGAATTTCAGCGTATCGTACAAACAGCCATTGGGAATGTTGACACGTAATGAATGATTGGAAAAACTATTCTCACGATTCGGGTAGAAAATGTCGGTAATCTGTTCGGTTGCTGAAACTGCTGAGCCTTTTCTTTCAGCTCCCAAAACCACAAAGCTGAATTGGGAAATGTTGCCAGCGTGGTCTTTCACTTCAACTTCAACACGATACGTTTTTCCTTTTTCGATTTTCGTTATTCCTCTGTTCCTGACGTTCGGATAAAGCTTGAGTGAGTTTTCTGGTGCGATGTACGTGCGATAAACGTTCTGCTTTTCGGTCACGCGCTTTTCGTAATCCACATGGCAATTCACCATCCGTTTCTTGTCAAAAGGAAACTTGTCAATCTGTTGCTGATGAAGGATTTCACCGTTCACTTTCACGGTCATTGAATAAATCCCGCAAACGTTCTCAGAACTCGAAAAACGGTCTTGCGCAGCAACTCCGAAACTGATTGGTCCAAACGCACGAATGGTATCAACAGTTGAGTAATTACCCGAGGTACCTGAAAGTTGGAAGTCTTTTTCGTCAAGAAGTCCATCAACATGACCTTGTTCTGAATGCGAATAGACCCAAAGTTTTTTCAACTCTGGGTGGCGTTGGTCTTTCACTTTAAAACCATAGTTCAACGGGTTCTCAGGAATCTGCGCACCTGTTTCTCGCACTTCAAAATGCAGATGCGGCCCGCCTGAACTTCCTGAGTTGCCGCTTTTGGCAATCACCTGTCCTTGTTTCACAGGGAATTTGGAAGCAGCAACATTCAGGTCGACCTCGAAAGATTGCTTGGCGTATTGTTGCTCTTTCACATAAGCCGCAATTTCTGGAGCAAAATCCCGAAGGTGAGCGTACACGGAGGTTTTGCCATCTGGGTGATTGATGTATATGGCTTTGCCAAAACCTTCTCCAGAAACCGCGATTCGAACCACGTAGCCGTCTGCAATACTGTAAACCGATTTTCCTTCCGTACCACCCGTTTTCAGGTCAAGCCCTGAATGGAAATGGTTGCCTCGTACCTCACCGAAGTTTCCAGAAAGGATCAATTCGCCATCGAGTGGATTGGCGTATTGCTGGGCATTCGACATAAGTGCGATGCTCAATAAAACCGTGATGAGGATTGGATTTCGCATTTGCAGCAAATTACAAGGATTTAGCCGTAGGCGAAAAATCAGATCCTATTCTTTAAAAAGGGAAGAACAATACTAGTTCAATATCAAATCTAAACTTGGGCAAAACATGTGGAAAACTGACAGTTGTCAGACACAAAACTGAGCGGCAGGTAGAAGAGAACGGTTACCTTTGCGCATTCTTTACACTAACGAAATTCTAACGCATGGATGAATACGGATTGAAGGCAGAAGGAGCTACTGTTGCTGACCTTGGCCTGAAAAACGTGGCTGCCGCTTACTGGAATCTGACCCCAGCGGAGCTTGTAGAAGAGACACTTTTGAATGGTATGGGCGCATTGACCGACACGGGCGCGCTGGCTGTTGATACGGGCGAGTTCACGGGACGCTCTCCGAAAGACCGTTTCATTGTTTGTGATGAAAAGACCGAAAACGCGGTTGCGTGGGGAAACATCAACATCAAGTTTACGCCTGAGAATTTCGACCATCTTTATGAGAAGGTGTGCACCTATTTCCAAGGCAAAGAGGTGTATGTGCGTGATGCATACGCTTGTGCGAGTGAGAAGCACAGAATGAACATCCGTGTTGCTACGGAGCTTCCGTGGAGCAACTTGTTTGCGAACAACCTTTTCCTTCGTCCGACCAAGGAGGAAGTGGAGAATTTTACTCCTGAATGGACGATTCTTTGTGCACCTGGATTTTATGCCGACCCAGAGAAGGACGGTACGCGCCAGCACAATTTTGCGGTATTGAACTTCACCAAGAAGATGATCCTTATTGGTGGAACGGCTTACACGGGCGAGATCAAGAAGGGTATCTTCTCTGTATTGAATTTTGTGCTTCCGCACGAGAGAAACGTGCTTTCGATGCACTGCTCTGCCAACGTGGGCAAGGATGGCGACACGGCTATTTTCTTCGG
This sequence comes from Flavobacteriales bacterium, assembly GCA_016124845.1. NCBI lineage: Bacteria > Pseudomonadati > Bacteroidota > Flavobacteriia > Flavobacteriales > Flavobacteriales bacterium. Next base: position 102,931 of record WGMW01000040.1, on the reverse strand, counting down.
TCTTTCTGGAACAGGAAAAACCACGCTTTCTGCCGATCCAGAGAGAAAATTGATCGGTGATGACGAGCACGGTTGGGATGGCGACACCATCTTCAACTTTGAGGGCGGTTGCTACGCGAAGTGTATCGACCTTACGCGTGAGAAAGAGCCACAGATCTTCGATGCTATCAAGTTTGGAGCGTTGGTTGAGAACACGAATTTCTATCCTGGAACTTCAACGGTTGATTACGAGAACGTTGAGAAAACGGAGAACACGCGTGCTGCGTACCCGATCCATCACATCGATAACGTGATGAATCCATCTTACGGAAAGAACCCGAAGAACATCTTCCTACTTACGGCTGATGCGTTCGGCATCCTTCCTCCTATCTCGAAATTGACCACTGGACAGGCGATGTACTACTTCATTTCTGGCTACACCGCGAAGGTTGCTGGTACTGAGGTTGGTGTTACTGAGCCACAGCAGACGTTCTCTGCTGGTTTCGGTGAGGCGTTCCTTCCGCTTCCTGCAACACGCTACGCAGAGCTTTTGGGTGAGAAGATGAACGAGCATAAAGTGAATGTTTGGCTGTTGAACACAGGCTGGTCTGGCGGTCCTTACGGAGTTGGAAGCCGCATCAAGTTGAAGTACACACGTGCGATGATCACGGCTGCGATGAACGGCACGCTGGATAGCGTTGAGTACACGACTGACAGCATTTTCGGATTGGCAATGCCTACTTCTTGTCCAGATGTGCCAACCGAGCTATTGAATCCGCGTGAAACGTGGGCTGACAAGGCCGCTTACGATGCGAAGGCTGAGAAATTGGCTGCTTCGTTCGTGAAGAACTTTGAGCAGTACGCTGACACAGCCAATGCGGAGATCATGGCTGCTGCGCCAAAGATTTCGCAGAGCGCTTAATTACAAATTGAATTGATCGGAAAACCCTTCTCGGAAACGGGAAGGGTTTTCTTTTATCCAAAACTGGTATTCAGTACTTTTACATACCATGAGTTCAAAAACGATCAATACCCTTATTGACGACTTCAACGCGCTTGAAGACGATGAGAAGGAAATGGCGCTGGATATTATCCGTAAAGCGGTGGCGGAGATAAAGCGAAACTCGATTGCCGCCAACGCCAAAGTTGCCGAAGAAAACCTGAAATACGGTAAGGTAAAACGTGGAAACGTTGATGACCTTTTCAACGATCTTGACGCATGATTGAACTGGTTTGGGATTCCAGTTTTAAACGTGCTTACCGCAAACGGATTCTGCGAGACCCATTTCTTCAAAAACGATTCAGAACAGCTATTGAAACGTTTGTTCAGGATCCGTTTGACAGGTCACTCAGAACACATAAACTTACTGGGCAGCTGACTGGACATTGGGCCTTTACGGTGGCGTATGATTGTCGGGTAGTCTTCAAATTCCTTGACGGTCAAACTGCCGCGCTTCTGATCGATATTGGAACGCATGATGAAGTCTATTGAAAGACTGGCTGAGTTGTGAAAGTTGCAACTTGGAATATCGAGCGTTTGAAGCACGCAAAGCGATTGACTGAAATGGAAGAAGCAATTCAGGCAATCGATGCTGATATTCTGATTCTAACCGAAAGCGACACGCGAATCAAGCTTGATTATCCATTTGTTTCGATGTCTTCTCCATTGAATACTGATTACTATCAAAACACGGAAAGACGAGTTACAATTCATTCAAAATTTGAGATTGTTTCAAATCATGAAACATATGATGAGCGAACGGCCGTTTGTCCAGAAATTGCAACACCCATTGGTAATCTGTTGGTCTATGGAACCATCATCGGAATTCACGGTAATCGCAGACCAAGCTTTAAAGAAGACCTTATAGAACAGCTACAAGATTTTGAGCGATTGTCAGGTAGGAATCTGTGTATATCTGGAGATTTCAACATCAGTTTTTCTGACAATTACTACCACACCAACTTTGGAAGGGATTCTTTAAACAATTCCTTTGAACAGAATCGGATAAAGAATTTGACCGCGAAGCTTGCCGAGACTATTGACCACATCTGCGTCACAGAGGAATTTCTTCGAGGTTGTTCGATGAAATTGCAGGAATGGAATACGGATAAGACGCTCTCTGATCATAAGGGAGTTTGTGTCAGACTCGAGTTGTAAATTCGGCCAATGCATCTCTTCTACCAACCCAATCTACAGAACGGCCTTCTTGAACTGAGCGAAGAAGAAACACGCCATGCGGTTCGTGTGCTTCGTTTGGGTGTTGGCGAACGCGTGGAAGTAACGGACGGAAAAGGTGTTCGGGCCATTGCTGAAATCTCGGAAATTTCGAAGCGCAGTTGTGCGTTTCAGATCGTGGAACAGGTGAAAGAGGAAAAGCCTGTTCTGCCAAAAGTGGCCATTGCACCAACCAAAAGCATCGATCGTTTTGAGTGGTTTTTGGAGAAAGCAGTTGAAATTGGCGTGAGTGAGATCTGTCCGATTCTGTGTACGAATTCTGAGCGCAGAAACCTGAAACTGGACCGCAGTGAAAAAGTGTTGCTTGCGGCCATGAAGCAAAGTCAGCGGAATTGGTTGCCGACCATTCTGCCGTTGACCTCGTTCGCAGATTTCGTTTCCAGTGTTGAACATCCAATGCTCCTCGCGCATTGTAGAGATGGAAAGAAAGTATCGCTGAACAAGGATTTGAATACGGAAAGCTGGATTCTTATTGGTCCAGAAGGAGATTTCACACAGGAAGAAATTGAATTGGTGCTGTCCAAAAGTGCTACTGAAATAGATCTTGGAAAAAGCCGTTTACGCACCGAAACCGCTGGAATATTTGCACTTTCGGTGATGAATTTTCTACAGGACTGATACGAATTCCGAATGCTCACGAATATTCGAATATTGATAAAGATTGCTTCGTCCTTCGCCCTCGCAATGACGTTAGGATTTGGCTCGCTTCAAGCACAGAATTTCAAACTCGCTGTATTGAAATACAATGGTGGTGGCGATTGGTATGCGAATCTTACGACCTCTGTCCCAAACCTCATTCAGTTCTGCAATAAGGAACTCAACACAGGAATAGACACGGAACAGGAAGTGGCCGAAGTGGGTTCGAAAGACCTCTTCAAATATCCTTTCGTACACATGACAGGACACGGCAATGTGATCTTCTCCGATCAGGAAGCACAGAATCTGAGAAAGTACCTCTTAGCTGGCGGTTTCCTTCATATTGATGACAACTACGGGATGGATCAGTTCATCCGCACGGAGATTAAAAAGGTGTTCCCAGAATACGAATTGGTCGAACTGCCATTCTCACATCCGATCTATCATCAGAAGTTCGATTTTAAGAACGGATTGCCGAAAATCCACGAGCACGACAACAAGCGCCCCCAAGGATTTGGAATTGTGCATAACGGGCGATTGGTGCTATTTTATTCGTACGAATGTGACCTTGGCGATGGTTGGGAAAGCCCCGAAGTGCATGGCGACAGTCAGGAAGCGCGCACCAAGGCATTGCAAATGGGCTGCAATATTCTACAGTATGTGTTGATGGGCAACGACCCTGACAGTCTATAACTACACATTCGGCAGCTTCACGTTCATCAGAAAATCCTTGGTCTTCATCATGTGCGGATGCATCTGCTCGTCCTCATGAAGGAACGGAACAATGCTGCGATACTCACTCAAGAATTTCTCAATCACTAGTGACGACTTTTCTGGTCTTCGGAAATCCAATGCTTGCGCGGCCGTGAAAAGTTCGATGGCCAAAACCTGATAGACGTTCTCCACCACTTCGTAGAGTTTGGTGGCGGCATTTGCGCCCATACTCACGTGGTCTTCCTGCCCGTTGGAACTGACGATACTATCCACCGAAGCAGGACTGCACAATTGTTTGTTCTGACTTACAATTCCGGCCGAAGTGTATTGTGGAATCATGAATCCTGAATGCAACCCGGGTTTCTTCACCAAATAAACGGGCAGACCGTTCTTACCCATGATGAGTTGGAAAGTCCTGCGCTCCGAAATGTTGGCCAACTCCGCTAACGCGATTGAGAGGTAATCGTACGAAATGGCCAGCGGTTGTCCATGAAAATTACCTGCCGAAATGATCTTATCCTCATCAGGGAAAATGAGTGGATTATCTGAAACGGAATTCAATTCACGCTCCACCACTTGCTTTACGTGGGTAATCGCATCAATGCTTGCGCCATGAACCTGCGGCATGCAACGGAAAGAGTACGGATCCTGAATGTGCTCTTTTTCTTTCCGCGCCAGCGGACTTTCTTCTAAAAGCTCGCGCAGTCTTCTTGCAGATTCAATCTGCCCGGGATGAGGCCGTACTTGATGAACTGACGCATCAAAAGGAGCAGTCAATCCACCGTAGGCATCCAATGCAATGGCACCGATCAAATCCGCGAAAACGGCCAGTCGCTCTGCATGAAAGACGCAGTAAGCACCATAAGCCGACATGAACTGAGTTCCGTTCAGCAGCGCCAAGCCTTCCTTCATTTTGAGTTGAAGCGGCTTCCAACCTAAATAAAGTAGTGCTTCTTTGGCCGGAACTTCTTTTCCGTCCAGAATCACATTTCCTTCTCCGATGAGCGGAAGACACAGATGCGCCAATGGAGCAAGATCACCACTCGCCCCTAACGAGCCCTGCGTGTAAACAACGGGCAGCACATCTTGATTGAAATGATCGATCAAACGCAGTACGGTTTCCTTCTGCACACCGCTATTACCGTAAAGCATATTCCATACTTTGAGGCAAAGCATGGCACGGACGATATTGTCTGGAATTCGCTTGCCCGTTCCACACGCGTGGGACAGAATCAGGTTGGATTGCAATTCCTCCAACTCATCTTCTTCAATACGAATATTACTCAGCGAGCCGAAACCTGTGTTGACCCCGTAAATGGTCGCCTTGGTGGTGTTGACCTTATCATAAAGGTAATTTGCAGATTTTTCGATGCGCTCGAGTGTCTCGTCTTCCGCATACAACTTTCCGCTGCCCAACATCTTGGACAGCTTCGCAACCGTGAGTTTACCTTTAAACAACGTTTTTCTCTTTTAGAATTTCGAACAATGGTAGCTCGGTCATCTTGGAATCCACCCACGATATCAAATCCAGGGTTGAGAGCGAATTACGCTCACCGGGTTCATATCCTGCATCTTCCAGATCTCGTTTCAACTGAGCAAACAATTCCTTGTTTTTCCGCATTGCATCGTTCTTCGAGAACTTCTTCATGAAGGCAAGCATCACCTCTTCAAATCTGTACAGTCCTTCCAATTTTGTAAGAAACCTGTAGGTTGATCTAGCCAAGTAATCCAGCAACTCACTACGACCGAGTTCAAATTGGAGAATGAGGGTAAGAAGGCGTGTGGAAGCATGCAGATCCTCAGCCGATTTGATAGCCGTATCGTTCAGCACCATGTTCAGCCATCGGATGGAACGGGAATAGAGACCGACTGTAAAAAGGAAATAGGAAATATTGAAGTAAAGATGAAGGACCACGTACTTTCTGTGATAATTCTCCAGTAGGTCTTTTCGTTCCGCCAATTTCTCTACAAGATCAAGTCCTTTCTCCTTGTCTCCCAAACGGGTGTAAAGTGCCAATTTACCGATTGCCGTCTGCATCAGAATGCGCATTCTCATTTCCTCAGAGAAATAAGAACTCAATGATTGCTCCTCGATCGCTTCCATCTTGGCCAGGCAGGTCTCAGCCTCTTCCCACTTTTTCAACTTTATGCAAACAGGGACAAGATTGTTCAGTGCGACAAAATATCGCTTGACGATATCTTTATTGTAACCACTTCCGAACTGCTCGTCCACAAGTTCAAAAAGTTGCTTGCGATAATCGTAAGCGGCTTCCCAGTTCCCGTTTATCTTGTTGTATTGTGCGTGAATGTTGAGAAAACAGCATTTGGACCTGAAGGTCAAAGCACGTGAGGGATCGCGTAGTGCAAACTGATTGATTATCTGATCATTGGTCTTGTGACCTTCGTTGCCGCGCTCAATCCCTATCTTGTAGTAATTGTTGAACACTTTGGATTGAAGGTCTGCATATTCGCGCTCATTCTGCAGGGCTCCCAGAATTTCGTAATACTCATCTGAAATGGCGTCAATATCCATTTCATCATTCCCAACATAAAATCCTTCTGCCAACAGCATGGCTTCCCATTCAAGGACACTGAGCAACACAAGGTGGCAATCATTTTTCACAGCCGCCTTACGCACCTTTCGCAACAACTGAGCAGAATGTTCAAAAAGCCCCTTTTCGTATAGGAACTGTACGTCCTGCAACATTCCTTGAAGACTGAACTCTATTGACCGCTTCAGGTGATAGAGTCTCATCGTTTTGAGAATCAGTTCGTAAAGATGATTCTGAGTAACCGCAAGCTGATCCAGAAATTTTTCGCCCTTGAACCTGTTGCGCAACTCCTTTTCATCAAATCCCTTCGAATCGGAGTAGTAATCGAACAGGCGGGCCAAATTGCTGTCCTTTTTCTGAAGTGACGCCTGCAACTTGAAATATCGCTTCTCATTCAGTTCCAATGAATGGACCAGCTGATATAACTTATCTCCCTTTGACATGTGATTGCGCATTGAAAGTAAAACAAAACCTATGATTTTACAATCTGAAAATTAAATTGACTTTAAGGATGTTCGGTTTGTGAGCGGTCTATACTTCTGATAACATATATTTGTTAGTCGGCAAACCGATGGTGTTCATCGATAAAAACCATCAGCACGGCATGGTTTGTCATAAGTTTATCGAAACAACTAAAATCTGAATCAGGCATGAGATCAAATCGTACTCTGCAAATTCTTGTTACTGTTGCAATCATAGGATCTTTCGGTTCTCGAACCTTTGGTCAGGCGGTTTCAATCAATTCTTCGGGAGCTGCTCCGGATGCACAGTCCATTCTTGACATCACCGCCACAGACAAGGGTGTTCTACTGCCAAGAATGACCACGACACAACGTGGAGCATTTGCTCCGACCAACGGTTCTGATAACGGCATGTTGGTCTACGACACGGACACGGAGAGTTTCTGGTATTGGGATGGTACGGCCAATTCTTGGAGAGAAATTCCCAACACGGCAGGTATCGTTACTACGCTTGATGGGGCCTATGACGGTGGTGGTTCAGGAGTTGGGCGGGTGATAACCGCTGACGCTGGAGCCGTAGATGTTCAGGGAGCTGATGGGCTGCTGGTATCTGGAAATGTGGGGATCGGCAACACCAACTCCGATTACAAGCTCCAGATTTCGGGAGGTACTGGTGGTGCCGAAACATCCTTACTTAACTTACACTCCAACTCATCAGCAGATGAGACAGGGTCCATTCTACGGTTTACCAACAGTACATCTACTACTTCAAGTCCGGGTTCTGGTGAGATTGCAGTTAGACGTACAAACCGTGACGCAACGGGCGATGCCGCCATGTTCTTCCGCACCAGTAACGGTTCTGGTGCACCCGCAACGCGAATGACCATTCTGGACAATGGCAACGTTGGTATCGGCACAACTGCTCCAGACTATGAATTGGATGTTGCCGGTGATGTTGGCATTGACCAATACCTTTCTCATAATGGTAATGTTGACACTAAACTTGAATTCAATACCGACCAGATCACGATTTGGGCAGGAGGGGTAAGCATGTTCGACCTGACCGAAGTAACGGGAACCGATAAAGTTTCTGTCAACCCAACAGGAACAGATGTTGATTTTAATGCACAGGGAGATACTGACGCCAATCTGCTTTTCACGGATGCATCAACCGACCGCGTTGGTATAGGAACATCTACGCCTGAATATAAACTTGATGTAGTTGGAGATATCAATCTTTCGGGAGCCGTTCTGATAGGAGGACACACAGGTGTTACGGGTCAAGTGCTGACCTCTGCTGGTGGTGGAACAGTAACGTGGGAAGATTCTTATGCAGGAGATATAACTTCCGTGGTTGCTGGTGACGGAATTATTGGTGGCGGAACAACAGGTGATGTAACGTTGAATGCATCGGCCGACAACGGATTGAATGTGAACGCTGGAGCTGATATGATTCGACTTGGAGGTTCTTTGACGGAGGCAACAACAATTACGAATGGTTCTTACAATTTGACCGTAAACCTTGATGGAACTGGTGAATTTGTGGTTCAGGACGGAGGTGTGGATCACTTCAAGGTGGCATCTAACGGAGATGCCCTTTTTGGTAGTGACACATATTTCAACGATACGGATGTCAACGGCACAAACCTGGTCAAGATAAGCGATGCAGGTACTGGTGGGAATGACGGAAAAATAGAAGTATTCACCGATGGTCTCGTCAACCACACAATTCACGGAGATGGAGATGTGATTTTCAACGCTCAGGGGCTTGACCGAGACTTTAAAATTGAGGGAGACACTGACGCAAATACGTTCTATTTGGATGCATCAACCAATCGTGTTGGAATGGGAACCAGCACGCCCGATGCCAAGTTGAATGTAGGAGAGCCTACGGGTGGAACCATTTTCATTACCCGCGAAGACCCTACCACTGCTGTTGATGATGCCTTGGGTTCTCTACTCTTTGACAGCACAGACGATACTGGCCCATCATCGACAGACGCAAGTGCCGGTATCCGTGCCTTTGCTGCTGAAGATCAAGGAAACAGCAACAAAGGTGGTTATTTGACATTCTTTACCAAACCAACTGGAACACCTGGCTCTTCTGCTGCGGCTGAAAGGTTGAGAATCTCTGCAAATGGCAATATTGGTATTGGCGCAACATCCCCTGCTCAAAAACTTGAGGTAGTAGGAAACGTTCGCATATCAGGGCTTTCTGCTGGAGGCAATGTTCAGGCCAACTCAAATGGTGATCTCATTATCTCCAGCGATGTTCCAAGCGGTGATGGAGATTACATTCAGAATCAGTACGGTTCTCAGCAATCTTCCTCCGAATTTTGGGTGAGCGGCAGAGGTAGGATGGACGGAGGACTGACCGTTGGAGCCGGTGCTACTGTTGATAACAATAACACCAACAGTGGATCCGTTGCGGCAGGTGCACTTGCGTTTGGCAATGCATCCGGTGAAGGAATCGGATCCAAGAGAAATGCCGGTGGCAATGCATTTGGTTTGGATTTCTATACCAACTCAACCAACAGATTGGCAATTACCAACGGAGGAAGTGTAGGTATTGGCACAAGTTCCCCTTCCAATCCGCTACATGTGGTGGCCAACAGCACAACGCCATATGATGTTGCCCGATTTGATGGTTCCAATACGTATGGAACGGCTCTGTATGTAAACAGTATGGCCTCCGGAGGACGGGTTTGGGAACTAATTTCTACGGCCAATGCGGCCGGTGAGGGAGCTGGCAAATTTTTGATCAAGGACGTTACAGGCAGTAGCGTGAAAATGACGGTGGAAAGCGGTGGTAACGTAGGTATCGGAACTTCATCTCCAACTGGAATACTTCACTTGAACACATCTTTGACAGGCAATGCGGTCAAGTTGGTGAATGGTTCTTTGGCCTCCAGCTCGTTAGTGGGATTTGAATTCGGAAAGGCGGAAACAGCGAATAACATGGCCGAGTTCCGTTACAACCATGTGAGTGACGGTAACAGTTCCAACTACATTAACCTCGGACTTTGGGGGAATACAAACACGTTGATTGTTACAGGTGCTGGTAATGTTGGTGTTGGAACAGCATCGCCAACCTCGAAACTTGATGTTGCCGGAAAAACTGAAACCGACCAGTTGCAAGTAGGTGGTGGAACAACGCATTCAATGATTCAATCGGGTACCGCCACTCTTGGTTCTGGATCCAATATCTCCACTTATACAGTTAATTTTCCTTCCTCATTCGGCTCTGCACCGAAAGTTATATGCACAGTACGAACTGAAACAGGACAGACCTATACGGACACGTTCGCGGTCACAACCAAAAGTATCGGTACCAGCAGCTTTCAAGTTAACGTTTACCGTGTTGATGGTTCTGCTTGGGGACAAAGCCTGATGCTGGATTGGATTGCCATTCAGTAAGAGAACGGATACGCCCCAGCTTCCGAAACAAATACAACTTCTTTATTTGGAACGCCCGTAAGGCGTTCCTTTGTTTTTGTACCTAACGTATTTGAGATGATCAATTTTGATGTAGGCAATGAAACCAACTGGTCTATCAGATCCCATCCAATTGAATGAATGATGGCGAAGTCAAGCGAATCTGATGGTTTCCAAGACATCGCCTGATCATTGGAGGGTTTCAAATTGAGGATGGCAAATCGTTCATCACCAAATTCGAGAACCCGATTGCAGACCGAATCAGAAAGTTCCACCCAATTTTCCTCATCAACTCCTTTTTTCCACCAATGGTGTTTCACATTGAAAAGCATCGCGCTTGCATCAGATCGGAACTTTGAACTTGATACAAAGGTCAGCTCAGTTCCATTGACGAATGCTGCCACCGTTTCCTTTCTGACATTGTAGATGGTAGAGAAACGTTGATGCTGTTGTTGGTTCACTTCCCACACTTGCATCAAAACAAGTACGATGGAAACGAACAGCGACACGTAAAGTCCAAGTTTCTGCTTTTGCAGATAAAACACGAGAACGCTGATGATAATGAGGTAGATAAGTAGCGTTTCAAAAGTTGTGATGTCTATTCCCATAAGGACCGAATTCGGTATCTGCTCAATTTGAACGACCAGAAAATTGAGAATGGAAATGACCGAACGAAGGATGAAACCGAAGAAAAGCAGGGTCGGTTTCCACCAGCACAGGACAAACAGACCGAAGCCGATGTAAAGGATAAGTGCCGCTGCTGGAATGACAATAAGATTGGACAGCAGGAAAAGCAATGGAAACTGATGGAAATAGAGCAATCCTAACGGAAATGTGGCGATCTGCGCAGCGATGGAAACACAACTGATGGACCATGCCCAATCGAGCCAACGGTTTTCAAAACTCTTCAGCTGCACCAGCTTCGGCTGGATGACCACAATACCGAAAACGGCAGCATAGGAGAGTTGAAAACCAACCTGCATCACAATCATTGGGTCGTAGAGAATCAGCCCGAAGGCCGATGCAGCCAGCGTATTGAATATGTTGGTATCTCGATTGATGGCCTTGCCCAAAGCAACAAATGTGAACATGAGTGCCGCACGGGAAACAGAGGCTGAAAATCCTGTCAGAGCGGCATACCCGACCAACAGAACTACCAGAAGCAAGGTCTTTAACCAGCGCAGATAATTGCTCCTGTCCATAAATCGGAGAAAGAAGTTGATAATGAGATAAACGATACCCACATGCAGACCGGAAACTGCCAGCACATGGGTTGCGCCAGCACCTGCATAAGCCGACATCAGTTCTTTGTCCAAGTTGTCGCGGAAGCCAAGTATCAATGCCGAGGCCACGGCAAGTTCATCACCTTCCAGTCCAGATTCTTTCAGCTTCCCGATCAGGAATGTCCGCGCGTCAGCAAACCAACCTACAATTCCAGGATTGCCGTTAGAGAGAACTTCCCAATCGCCACTCCGCACAAATCCTCGGAACAGAATATTATGAAAACGCAGATAGCGTGCATAGTTGAACTCATCTGGGTTTCCCTGCGGACGAACTCGATCAACAGCACTTTTCAGTACCAGTTCCTGCCCGTACTTGACCCTTCTTGCGGCAGAATCAAGGTCAAAATAGAACAGTACCTTACCAAAAGACTTACGCTCGGCATCCGTTACGTCCGCGATCACCTCCACAGAGTTGGTCCGAACACGCGGCTGTTCACCAACCTCCGCAATAAAGACCTGTTCCCCTGCTTTCTCTGGGTTCAGGTAATTGGGAAAAACATAGTCGGAAACGGAAACAGTGAGCAATGATCCCAATAGAAAAAGTACTGGCCACAGGGCAATTCCGAACAAATAGGGTCTCCTACCGATAAAACTCAATAAAATCGTTCCGAGCGATAGAAGAATGGCGCAACCGTAAATAATGCAGATCTGATCGGTGGTTGGACGAACAGACTCAAGTGCAAATGCAGCCACGATCACCCCGAAAATGATCGGCAAAACCACACGAAGCATCGGAAATGAATTCCAAACTTTCATCTTCACTTCTCCTTGTTATAAAAGTAGGAGATTCAAACTAATTAACACAGGCTTGATGAAAACTGTGATTATCAGCCAATTACAGGTGGCTACCTCGATCGTAATTTGCACTCGATGCAATGGCCATCCGGATATACGGAAGTACGAGCGCTCATTCAGCTGCTGGATGACCCCGATGATTCTGTCTATCAGAATGTGAGCGACCGACTGGTTTCTTACGGCAAGAATGTCATTCCACATTTGGAATTTGAATGGGAAACAAGTGCCCATCTCGCTATTCAGAACCGTATTGAAGAGATCATTCAGCAAATAGAGTTCGATTCGTGCAAAATTGCCTTGGCGGATTGGATCGGAAACGGTTCCGAAGACCTCTACGAAGGAGCCGTTACAGCTTCGATGTTCCAATATCCGGATCAGCATATCGATTTCATGGCATCGCGGCTGGAATTACTTCGGAAAGATGTTTGGATCGAACTGAACGATCACCTCACATCATTGGAGAAGATCCGTGTGCTGAACCATATCCTGTACGAGATACACCGTTTCCACGGATATCCGAAATATCCCAATTCATATCCGAGTTACTTCATCAGCAATGTACTGGAACAACTCAACGGAAGTCCAACAGCATTGGGAATTCTGTATAAAGTCATTGCCGACAGGCTTGAACTTCCTGTGGTAGGCATCGACCTTCCGCAACATTTCATCTTGGGTTACTTGGACGTGAACAATGCGGCCGATGGCGATGTGCTTTTCTATATCAATCCGTTCAGCAAAGGAGCGGTTTTTGGCAAAGGAGAACTGGAACGCTACATTGAAAAGATGCAGCTGGAAGTAACGGTGGAAAGTCTGAAACCGATGACCAACAAAGAAATCATCAAGCGACTTCTAACTGAGTTGAAAGCGGCTTACAAGCGACTTGGCAAGTACCGAAAACTCGATCAGGTCGATCAGCTTTTGGCGCTTTTCTGAATTCGCAATAATTTACGCTCGCAACCGTATAGAACGCGGAATAGTTGAACATGAGCAACAAGGAGATTTTCAAGAATTGGTGTGCCAAGCATCCAGAAATCCCCTTGTTTCTGCAATACGATTGGATGGAAATTGTGGCCAAACCCGAACAATGGGACGTGGCTTTGGTAGGTTCTGAGAATGATGTTCAGGCGTTCATGCCATACTTCAAAAAGCGAAAACTGCAGTTCGATATTATTACGGTTCCGCCATTGACGCCTTACATGGGGCCGTGGCTTCATTATCCTGAAGGACAGAAAGAAGCTACGCGACTTTCCTTTGAGAAGAAGATGTACGAGCAACTCATCGAGCAGCTTCCAAAGACCGATAAATTCATTCAGTATTTCCATCCCGAAGTGACGAATTGGCTTCCATTCTTCTGGAACGATTTCGAGCAATCGACCCGTTACACATACATCATTGACGACCTTTCGGATGCTGACATCCTCTACGAAAACCTGCAAGGAAACATCCGAAGGGAAATCTCTAAAGCACAGAAATCACTGACCGTTTCTGAAGTGAACGAAGTAAAGACGCTTCATAATCTAAAATTGAAGGACTTTGCTATCAAAGGTCAGGAGCTGAACTACTCAGAAGCATATTTCAATCGTGTTTTTGAGAAGTTGAATACGAAAGATGCCTGTAAAGCTTGGATTGCAAGTGATGCCGATGGAAATCCTATTGCTTCTCTCCTACTGGTTTGGGATCATGATTCAGCTTATTACTTGGCAGGTGCAACAGACCCTGAAAACAAAAACTCAGGCGCGATGAGCCTGCTCATGTGGACAGCCATACTTTTTGCTTCGAGCGTAGCTGATAAGTTCAATTTTGAGGGAAGTATGATTGAGCCTGTGGAACGTTTCTTCCGTTCGTTCGGGGCCAAGCAAACTCCCTATTTCGAGATTCGAAAAACGGATTCGAAGTTGTTGAAATTGCTGTAGAGACGCGATGAATCGCGTCTCTACAATTGAAAAGGGCGTCCGACCCCAGATCGAACGCCCTTCTAATTCACTAATTCCCTGATCAACTGATCACCTACTTAGCGTAAGCAACTGCTCTCTTTTCACGGATAACAGTCACACGTACTTGACCCGGATAGGTCATTTCATCTTGGATCTTCATAGAAATGTCCATTGCCAATTGATCTGCCTGCGCATCAGAAACCTTCTCGCTTTCCACAATTACACGCAATTCACGACCCGCCTGAATAGCGAATGTCTTCGTCACACCTGGATAAGCCAACGCCAACGCTTCCAACTCGTTGATACGCTTGATGTAGCTTTCAACGATCTCGCGTCTTGCACCTGGACGAGCACCTGAGATCGCATCACAAACTTGAATGATCGGAGAGATCAACGTGGTCATCTCAATCTCATCGTGGTGAGCTCCGATGGCGTTGCAGATGTCCGGTTTTTCACCATATTTCTCGGCCAGTTTCATACCAAGGATTGCGTGTGGCAATTCTGGTTCTTCATCTGGAACTTTACCAATATCGTGAAGCAGTCCAGCGCGTTTCGCCTTCTTCGGATCAAGTCCCAATTCTGAAGCCATAATAGCACACATGTTCGCTACCTCGCGGCTGTGTTGCAACAGATTCTGTCCGTAAGAAGAACGATACTTCATACGACCTACCATTCTGGTCAATTCCGGGTGCAGACCGTGAATTCCAAGATCGATTGCAGTTCGCTTACCGATCTCGATGATCTCTTCCTCCAAACGCTTTTTGGTCTTGGCCACAACCTCCTCAATTCGTGCTGGGTGGATACGTCCGTCCGTCACCAATTGGTGTAGCGCCAGTCGAGCCGTTTCACGTTTTACAGGGTCGAATCCTGAAAGGATGATCGCCTCTGGCGTATCATCTACAATGATCTCAATTCCAGTTGCCGCTTCAAGCGCTCGGATATTTCGTCCCTCACGACCGATGATACGCCCTTTGATCTCGTCACTTTCAATGTTGAAAATGGAAACCGCGTTCTCAATCGTGTGCTCGGTAGCAACACGCTGAATGGTCTGAATCACAATTTTCTTCGCCTGCTTGTCAGCCTGCATTTTGGCTTCCTCAACTGTTTCGTTGATGGCCGCCATTGCAGCAGTCTGCGCTTCAGCTTTCAAGGCTTCAACCAACTGTGCTTTGGCTTCATCAGCCTTCATTCCAGCAACTTTTTCAAGTTGCTCCACTTGCTTCTGACGATCGCGTTCAACCTCTTCCAGCTTCTTATTGAAAACCTCGATCTGACCATCAAGTTTCTCTTGCTTTTTCTTGGCCTCTCCAAGTTCGCGCTCAGCAGCCTGACGCTCGCGTTTCACGTCCTCAAACTTCTTGTTAAGCGAACCCTCTTTCTGTTTCACGCGGTTCTCTGCTTCGATCAATTTCTGATTCCGTTCATTCACCTTCCGGTCATGCTCGGCTTTCATTTCCTGAAACTTCTCCTTCGCCTGACTTATCCGTTTCTCACGGATGACTTCTGCCTTTGCCTTGGCCTCTTCCAGAATGCTGTTGGCTTGATCGTTCACAACCTTTTTGTTGTAAACCATCACTCCCGCACCCCCAAGGATAACCCCCAGCAACGCAGCCACTACTCCTACTACTAACTCCATTTTCTATTCAACTTTTATTCATAAAAAAACCCGCACAGATCCTTGGCTTAATTAAACTCCAATTAAGACATGATTGAGACTGCCGAGCGCATCAGAGTTCCACTGTCCCGAACGAATTCGGAAACTGCACCGAAGCGCAGTTGAGGCCTTTCTTTAACACCCATGAGCTTGATCTCAATTTTTTAAACGTTGAGTTTAACAAACGATCGATCTATGCGGGAAATCGTTGAGGTTTTACGGCCAGTTCATCAAAGAGAACCAACTGTTCACCTACTAAATATCTTATGTAAAGAACGAACTACTTGTTGATCAAGTGTTGGCATCGAGCACCTGCTCTATTGCCTTCAATCTGCTTAACACGTCCTGCTCCACTCCGCCCGCCTTCTCCTCGCTTTCCAACGCCTCTGTGGCAAACTGTAGCACGCACATGCTCAACAGGTCTCTAACATCCGTAACGGCATACTTCTCTTCATACATCTTCACCCGCTCCCGTATCTGCCGCTCCGCCTTCCTTATGGTTTCTTCTTCCTGCGGTGATTCCACCGTCATCGGGTAACTCTTCCCTGCTATCCTTACTGTTATCGCCTGAGTTCCCATTCAAAAAGAACGATCCTAATTATTCAGAAGTGCTATACACTTGTCAATCTCCCGCACGAGGTCATTCAACCTCTTTCTTTGCTCTTTGCGATCCTCCTCACCATCCGTAACCGCCTTTGCAATTTTAACAACTTTATTCTGTTCCTCCAGTTCCGTCAACGCATTTTTTTGTGTACTTACCAACCGCTCCAATTCTGCATTCTTCTGCTTCAATTCTGCATTCTCACCGCGAAGTTCAGTCTGCGACTTCACCAGTTTTTCCACGCGGCCGGTAAGTGTGCCAATGTATGTGTTCAGGTTTTCCATAGAGGTCGTATGAAGATACAAACTTACGGTTTCAAAGTGCAGAGCCTGGATAATTTCTAAAGCCCGATTCCGGTTTTACTGACTCCATTCGCGCTTGGGCGAACATTTCAACCTGCGTTTCATTCCGGGCATCTCGTTCATCGGTCGAACCATGGAATACACCATTTATGAGAAGGATACGGTCCCAGTTGTGTACGACAAGACCGTCAATTCCGTTTATCTGCAAGTGCCGTTGTATTTCAAATTCCGCTCACGCAGGATCAACAACTGGCGCGTGTACATCATGGGCGGTGGCAAGTTCATGTACGATATGGCAACGAAGGCCGATGTGAAAAGTGATGAGGTGATACTGAAAATGAAACGGGAAGATTACACGTGGGATCTGGGTGTCGGTGTCGATTTCTACCTCGAATATTTCAAACTCACCACCGAAGTGAAAATGGCCTTCGGGCTGAACAACCTCATGGTCAAAGACCAAACGGTATTTACCAACTCCATTCAGTCGCTCAACTCCAAAACCTTTCTGTTCTCGCTTTATTTTGAGTAACTGGAATAGAAGCGAGAAACCATTTCGAATTTGAACGATTCGGATTTCGTGCTTTCAACAATTCTCGTTCTTTGCCCTTCGAATGAAAGATGTCAATCTCGTCATACCCGCTCAGGACTACGGAAATGAGACATTGATGAAGCAGGCCGTTTCGCGCGCTTCAGGAATTCCCCTTGACGAGATCAACGGCTTTCAGGAACTGCGAAGAAGCATTGATGCACGGAATCGGAGCATCAAATTCAATCTCAGCCTTCGGGTTTACGCCAAGGGCGAGAAGGTGGAAGCACATCATCCCAAATTCGAGCCTCGACAGTTTCAAGATGTTTCCAAAGCAGAGCATGTGGTAATTGTCGGTGCTGGTCCGGCTGGTCTGTTTGCCGCCTTGCGATTGATTGAATTGGGCAAGAAACCGATCGTTTTGGAACGCGGAAAAAACGTGCGTGAAAGAAGGAGAGACCTCGCAGCCATTAATAAAGAGCATATCGTCAATCCAGAAAGCAATTACTGCTTTGGTGAAGGCGGGGCAGGAACCTATTCGGACGGAAAGCTCTATACGCGTTCCACCAAAAGGGGAGACGTGAACCGCATTCTAAGCACGTTCATTCAGTTCGGTGCAGATGATGATATTCTGGTGAACACGCATCCACACATTGGCACCAATAAACTTCCCAATATCATTACTGCAATCAGGGAACAGATCGTGGCTTGTGGTGGCGAAGTCCGTTTCAATTCCAAACTCACCGACATTCTTCTGAAGGATAATGAAGTCGCTGGCGTTGTCATTAATGGTGAAGAGAAACTCGAAACCAAGCATTTGGTACTGGCAACGGGTCATTCGGCCAGAGACATTTACGAGTTGCTTCACAAAAAGGGAATTGAAATAGAGGCGAAGCAGTTCGCCATGGGCGTTCGGGTGGAGCACCCACAGGAACTCATCAATTCCATTCAATATCACGGAGTGAGCTGCGAAACGCTGCCGCCTGCTGCGTATGCGTTGGTCAATCAGGTAAACAACCGTGGTGTGTATTCTTTCTGTATGTGTCCTGGCGGGATTATCGCGCCTTGCGCCACCGCTCCTGGAGAGATCGTTACCAACGGTTGGAGTCCCAGCAAGCGGAACAATCCGTTTGCCAATTCGGGAATTGTTGTTCCTGTGGAGCCAGAAGATTACAAACAGTTCGCATCTGCTGGTCCGTTGGCCGGATTGCGCTATCAGCAATTTGTGGAGCAGACCGTTTGCAAAATGGCTGGTGGAACTCAGACCGCACCAGCGCAGCGATTGTCAGATTTCGTAAATGGAAAACTGAGTTCAGACCTTCCGGTCAATTCCTACAGACCAGGAACGGTTTCCATGCAACTTTCTGAGGTGTTGCCAAAGGCGATACATCAGCGCTTGCGTGGCGGTTTTCAGGAATTCGGCAAGAAAATGCGCGGTTATTTGACCAACGAGGCCGTTGCTGTGGCGGTGGAAAGTCGCACATCGTCTCCCGTTCGCATTCCACGAAATGAACATGGAGAACATCCACAGATCAAAGGACTTTTCCCATGCGGAGAAGGCGGTGGTTACGCGGGTGGAATTGTCTCTGCAGCCATTGATGGAGAAAGAATATCGGAAAATATTTCAATTTCAAGTGGTTGATTATCAGAGCAAAACAAATTATTGTTTAATTAATTGTATTAAAAGTTAAACAAAATAATTTCTCGTGATGTTGTATCGCCAAACCATAAAAACAACATCATGAAAAACACAAAACTATTTCTCTCCGTGATGCTGGCAGGCTTTACTTCGGTCAGCGTTGCTCAAGCTCAAACTGCAAGACTGGAGGTCATTCACAATTCTGCTGATGCCGCTGCGGCCGTGGTTGACGTGTACGTGAATGGAGGAGCTTCACCGTTCATTGACGACTTCGCATTCAGAACTTCTTCTGGATTTGTTGACGTACCTGCTGGAGTGGCGCTTTCCATCGGTGTGGCACCTTCAACAAGTACTGGCCCAGGAGACATTATTGCCACCGTACCGGTTGGACCGTTGACCGCTGGCGAGACATACATCGCCATTGCGAATGGTATCATTTCTCCAAGCGGATACATGCCGGCTCCTGCTTTTGGTTTAGACATCTATACTGGAGCGAGAGAATCGGCAACAGGTGGTTCGGGAACCAACGATGTGTTGGTCTACCACGGTGCAACAGATGCGCCAATGGTAGACGTGCAGGAATTGGCCGTTCTGAATGCACAGGCCGTGAACGACCTTTCGTATTCAGAATTTCAAGGTTATCTGACCCTGGGAGTTGAGGATTACACCTTACAGGTTCAAGCTGCTGCAAGTGGAGCTGCTGTTGCGGCTTTCGATGCGCCATTGGCAACGCTTGGAGTGGACGGAGCAGCGATTACAGTACTTGCTTCAGGTTTCCTCGATCCATCGATGAACAGCAATGGTGCGGCTTTCGGCCTTTTCGTATCGACAGGGGCTGCTGGTCCATTGTTGGAACTGCCGACTGCAATGGCGCGTTTGGAAGTTATCCATAATTCTGCAGATGCTGCCGCTGCCATTGTGGATGTATTCATCAACGGCAGCGAGGCAATTCCAAACTTTGAGTTCAGAACCACTACTGGCTTCATTGATGTGCCAGCGGGAATGCCATTGGCCATTGATGTAGCTCCTGATGGTGCAGGAATCGGTGGTTCGGTCGGTACGATCGATATTCCATTCTTAAAGTCGGGAGAGACCTATATCGCCATTGCAAACGGAATCGTAAGTGGTTCTGGTTACTCACCTGCTCCAGCATTTGGGCTGGATATTTACGAAGGTGCAAGAGAGGCTGCGGCCAGCCAAGGTATGAGTCAGACAGATGTTCTCGTATATCATGGTTCTACCGATGCGCCAACAGTTGATGTTGCCGAAACGGGAGTCGGTGCTGGGACTGTTGTAGACAATATCTCGTACGGAGAATTTCAGGGATATTTGGAATTGGGGACATCGAATTATCAGCTGACCATTCAGGATCAAACAGGTACAACCAACGTAGCTTCATTTGCAGCACCGTTGGCCGACCTGATGCTGGAAGATGCCGCCATCACGGTGCTTGCCTCAGGTTTCTTAGACCCAAGCATGAATTCCAATGGAGCAGGTTTCGGACTGTGGGTTTCATTGGGAACGCAAGGCGCATTGGTTCCGTTGAGCAATGTGACGGGAATTGAGGAGGTGCAATCCATCAGCAACTCAGTTCTGTTCCCAAATCCTACAAATGATAATGCCACCATGTTCTTTGATCTGGTCGAAAAAGAGAACATCAACTTGGAAGTGGTGAACACAATGGGTCAGCGCGTATTTGTGCGAAGCTTCGGAGAGATGCTTTCTGGAAATCACAGAGTGGAGATTCCAGCTTCGGAAATGGCACCAGGATTCTACTTCGTGAACCTACGCACCAACTCAGGTGTTGTATCTACAAAACTGCAAGTAGTTCGATAATTTCCCTGCAGAATAGAGCGTCCCGTTCCGAAAGGGACGGGGCGCTTTTCATTAAAGAAATGGCACATATTCTCATAACAGGCGGTTCGGGTTCCATTGGTCGCAGGCTTATTCCAAAGCTGCGCGAGCATGGACATGCTGTGGCAATTATTGGCCGTTCAGTTCACAAGAATTTGGATGTTCCAAGTTTCACGTGGGACCTGCAAAAAGGAACGTTGGATGAACGTGCCTTGAAGGATGTGACGCACATTATCCATCTGGCTGGTGCAGGAATTGCCGATAAACCTTGGTCGCCATCGCGCAAGCAGGAAATTATTGAAAGCCGCGTAAAACCCTTGCAACTTCTTTCTGACGTTTTGAAGAAAAGGAACCAATGTATTGAGGCCATCATCTCATCTTCCGCAGTCGGTTATTATGGTGCGGTTACTTCAGAAAAGGTTTTCACCGAAGAAGACGCTCCCGCGAATGATTTTCTTGGTTCCACCTGTAAACTGTGGGAAGACGCAGTTCAATCTTTCAAACCTGTTGCCGATAGAGAAGTGCGCGTGCGAACTGGAATTGTGTTGATGAAAGGTGATGGTGCGCTTCCCAAGCTTTCAATACCTGTAAGATTTGGAGTTGGCGCGGCCATCGGTTCGGGCAAGCAATGGATGCCGTGGATTCATATTGATGATATGACTTCCATTTATCTGCATGCGGTGGAGAACAACCACATGCACGGAGCTTACAATGCGGTGGCTCCAGAAAATGCCACACAGACCAAGTTCATTCAGAGGATTGGGAAGTCGTTGAAACGACCTGTTTTCCTTCCTTCCGTTCCGAAGTTTTTGGTAAGTACCGTAATGGGCGAAATGGCCAAAGTGGTCACGGAAGGATCACGTGTCTCATCACAGAAGATCATGGATGCGGGGTTCGAATTCACCCATCCACAATTGCAGGAAGCACTCAACGATCTTTTACAATGAAACTTCACCGACAGGAATACCGACAGTTACTGCCCATTTCATTGGATGAGGCTTGGGATTTCTTCTCTCGCCCCGAAAATCTGAACGAGATCACGCCAGATGATATGCAGTTTGAGATTCTGACGGAGAACATTCCGAAGATGTACGAAGGGCAGATCATTCAGTATAATGTCACGCCTTTCCCGATGATGAAAATGGGATGGGTCACCGAGATAACGCATGTGCAAGACCGCAAAATGTTTGTGGATGAGCAGCGTTTTGGACCGTACGCTTTCTGGCATCATCAGCACATTTTCGAAGAGATGGAGAATGGCACATTGATGACCGATATTTTGCATTACCGTGTTCCACTTGGGATTGTTGGTAAGTTGATCAATGCCCTTTTCATCGAACGTAAGGTTAAAGGCATATTTGAATACAGATTTCGTGTACTTGAGAACAAGTTTGTTAAAAGTGTGTTAACAGAAGCGTCAGAGTAATAGCCATGGGCAACTACAGTATCAGCGATCTGGAAAAGCTTTCGGGCATAAAGGCCCACACCATCCGTATTTGGGAGAAGCGGTACAACATCATCAAACCCGATCGGACCGATACTAACATCCGCAAGTATTCTGACTGTGAGTTGAAGAAGTTGCTCAACGTGGCCATTCTCAACAACCACGGTTTCAAGATTTCCAAGATTGCCAAGTTCTGTCAGCAGACGATGAACACGGAATTGGAGAAATTGAACGAGAAGGAGGCGGAGTTTCAAGTTCAGATAGACATGCTGGTGGTGGCCATGGTCGATCTGGATAGAAGAAAGTTTGAGAAGATATTGGGCGATAGCACGCTGCGTATCGGTTTTGAGGATACAGCCATCCGAATTCTCTATCCATTTCTTCAGAAAGTAGGAGTGATGTGGCAAACGGACGACATCAACCCCGCTCAGGAGCATTTCATCAGTAGTCTCATCATTCAAAAATTGTACGTGGCCATTGATCAGGCCTATCAGCCCGATCTTGTAAACGCGAGAAAGGCATTGCTCTTTCTTCCCGAAGGAGAATACCACGAAATGGGGCTGCTTTTCTTCCGTTATCTGATGAAAAAACGTGGGTACGAGACGTTCTATCTTGGGCAGTCGGTTCCGTATGATGATGTGGTAAAGGTGGTAAAGGCGCACAAACCCGATGTGTTGGTTACTGCATTTGTTGCCAACTCCCCTGGTGGTCACATGCAGAATTACCTCAACAGACTGGGAAAAGAATTCAAAGACAAAACCATCTATGCATCGGGTTATCAGGTGTGCCACCAAGACTGTTCGTTACCTAAGAACGTAAAGCCCGTTCACACGCCTTACGACTTCATTTCTCTCATCGAGAAGCGTTAAATGGCCATTCGTTATTGAGTTTTTAGCTATTGGAAAAGCTATCTCTCCTAATAACTATTATCATTAACCAACAGAATTGTAAAGTTGATGGGTTCGAGCTGAGGTTCCTCACTGCGTTCGGAAAAGCAGCCAAACTTTGTTCTTGTTTTCCTGAAGAAGGAAGGAACTCAACGCTTTTGTACCGTTTACTTTATAAATCCGTTAACCGATAACCATTTCCAGCATTAACGAGCTGGAAATCCCCTTTAAGATTGTTTAACATTTGCGCTGAAAACCTTGGCAATACTGAGGTTTTAGAGGCGTTACTGCGTAGAATGTCTAAAAATGATGAAAAAAAGTTGAACAAAAGTTTGGATGTTTAAACATTGAAATCTATGTTTGTTCAACCATTTAATTAGATTGTTAAACAAAATCATATAAGTCATGTCAGCATTAACATTTAACGACAGACTCCTGAAAATGAGCGATGTGTTGGAGTATTTCGCTCTGAGTCTGACAAAGAACAGGGAGGATGCCCAAGACCTCCTACAGGAAACCATGGTAAAAGCCATCACTTACCAGGATAAGTATACACCGAACACCAACTTCAAAGCGTGGTTGCACACCATTATGAAGAACACGTTCATCAACCAGTACCGCAAGATGAAGCGTGCCAATACGGTGATCACCACAAAAGATGAGGTGGAAGTGTTGGATTTTGTGCCTGCCACAATGGACGATACGCCAGAAAGCATGCACGCCACCAAGGAAATCAACAAGGTGATAGATGCTTTGGACGACAATACACGTATTCCGTTCACCATGCACCTGAAAGGGTACAAGTACAAAGAGATCGCAGCGCACCTGGATATTCCGATCGGTACTGTGAAAAGCCGCATCTATTTTGCGAAGCAGTCCTTGATGAAAGACCTGAAGGATTATCGTAATTGAGCATTAGGCAATTCTGATGGATCTTGGAAAGTCGTCAACTTTTCGAAAGTTGACGACTTTTGTTTGTTCAATGAGTACTGAAAAAGTCATATTGGTCAATGAGCAGGACGAGCAGATCGGTCTGATGGAAAAGTTGGAAGCGCATCAGAAAGGCGTGTTGCATCGGGCGGTTTCCGTGTTCATCTTCAACAAAAAGGGCGAATTGCTGTTACAGAAGCGCGCAGCCACCAAATACCACGGTGCGGGACTGTGGACCAACACGTGTTGTACGCATCCGCGAGATGGAGAAACCAATTTGGAATGTGCTTCGCGCAGGTTGAAAGAGGAAATGGGCATCGAAACCAAGTTGGAAGAACAGTTCTCATTCGTGTACAAAGGCGAGGTTGAAAATGGCCTCATTGAGAACGAATTCGATCATGTTTTCTTCGGAGTTCACGAAGGGAAAATAGAATTGAACCCAAACGAGGCAGAAGATTGTACTTTTGCATCGTTAGATAAGGTATTCACGGACGCGGCCAACAGGCCAGAACGCTACTCGATCTGGTTCCGCATTATCATCGATAAGTTCAGGGATCACCTTACAGGAATGGAACATCGGCTGCGGTCGGTGGGAGTATAATGTAGGATGATGAAAGTAACCGTCAGCAGAAAGGCGCAGTTCAATGCCGCCCATCGACTTTTCAACCCAAGTTGGACAGAGGAGAAGAACAATGAGGTGTTCGGAAAATGCAACAACCCGAACTACCACGGCCACAATTATGAACTGACCGTAAGCGTGAAGGGAACAATTGACCCTGAAACGGGTTACGTCATCGATATGAAGGAATTGAAGGCGCTGATCAGCGAATATGTTGAGAAGCCTTTCGATCACCGCAACCTCAATTTGGACACAGAAGAATTCAAGAATTTGAACCCCACAGCAGAGAATATCGCGGTGGTTATTTGGAACAAGCTTCGACCACATTTGAAGAAGGAATTGGAGCTAAAAATCGTTTTACATGAGACAGAACGGAATTTTGTTGAATTTGAAGGATAGAGACATCGAGTTGATCGAAGAGGTTGGCGATAACCACATCTCCACAACGCTCGAAACACCGATGAAGCCTGATGCGCACGTCCTTTCCGACAAGGAAAAGATGGCGAAGATCGCGGAGCATTTTGCTTACATCATGGACACGCTTGGCTTGGATCTGTCTGACGATAGTCTTCAAGGAACACCTATGCGCGTGGCCAAAATGTACGTGGAAGAGGTTTTCAGCGGGCTGAACCCGATGAATAAACCTGACGTCAAACTCTTCGAGAACAAGTACGGCTACAACGAAATGTTGGTGGAAAAGGATATCAAGGTCCATTCGTTCTGTGAGCACCATTTTGTGCCGATCATCGGTGTGGCTCACGTGGCTTACATCAACAGTGGTAAGGTTGTCGGTCTATCCAAACTCAACCGCATTGTCGATTATTTCGCCAAGCGACCACAGGTTCAGGAACGCATGACCATGCAAATTGCCAACGAACTGAAAGAAGCGTTGGGTACGGAAGATGTGGCGGTGATCATTGATGCCAAACACATGTGTGTGTCATTGCGTGGAGTAGAGGACACGAGCAGCAGCACGGTTACGGCCAGCTACGGTGGCGCATTCCAAAATGAAGAAACCAAGAAGGAGTTCCTGCAGTACGTTTACGGAACGAAGTAGATTTTTCTTGACCGATAAATGAACCCTGTCCGCCTGAGGCGGATGGGGTTTTTTATTTTTTCCCGTCATGCTGAACTTGTTTCAGCATCTTGGGTTTAGTTTCTGAAATAAATCCAGAATGACTGATAAGAGAGAAGTATCTGTTTTTTGGTTCAGGCGCGATCTGCGATTGGATGACAACGCAGGATTGTATCACGCCTTGCGCTCAGGAAATCCCGTCTTACCCATTTTCATTTTCGATCAGCACATTCTCTCCAAACTGGAAGACAAAGCAGACAGGCGTGTTGATTTCATTCATCGAATGCTGGAAGAGCTCAAATCGCGACTAAAGGCGTTGGGTTCCGATTTGCTGGTATTTCACGGAAGTCCGTTGGAGGTTTACAAGAAGTTGCTTTCGGCATATTCGGTCAAAGCGGTTTTCACCAATCACGATTATGAGCCTTACGCGCAAGAACGTGACAGGCAAATTGCTGAATTGCTGAATGAAAACAGAGCGGGTTTCCACACCTCAAAGGACCAATGCATTTTCGAAAAAGATGAGGTGCTGAAGGATGACGGAAAGCCATACACGGTTTACACGCCATATTCCAAGAAGTGGAAAGAGAAGGTGAATGCATTTTACCTGAGTTCATATCCAACGGAGAAGTATTTCGACAACTTTTTGAAGTTCGAAGCAGCCCATTTCCCAAGTTTAGAAGAAATCGGTTTTCTGAAAACTTATGTTGATGTTCCTTCTTCAGAAGTGGAATTGGACATCATCAAGAATTACCACAACACACGGGATATTCCGAGCATCCATGGAACATCACGATTAAGTGTTCATCTGCGGTTCGGAACCATTAGCATCAGAAAACTGGCGCGAATGGCACAGGAGACCAACGGCAAATTCTTGAACGAACTCATTTGGCGGGATTTCTACATGATGATCCTGTGGCATTTTCCGCATGTGGTCGGTGGTGCGTTCAAACCGCAATACGACCAAATAGCGTGGGAGCGAAATG
This sequence comes from Flavobacteriales bacterium, assembly GCA_016124845.1. Classification (NCBI taxonomy): domain Bacteria; kingdom Pseudomonadati; phylum Bacteroidota; class Flavobacteriia; order Flavobacteriales; species Flavobacteriales bacterium. Next base: position 76,392 of record WGMW01000040.1, on the reverse strand, counting down.
AAAAACACTTCGAAGCCTGGTGCAAAGGCGAAACGGGTTATCCGATCGTGGATGCTGGCATGCGTGAACTGAATGAAACAGGTTGGATGCACAATCGCGTTCGGATGGTGGTGGCCAGTTTCCTTACCAAACATCTGTTGCTGGACTGGCGTTGGGGCGAAGCTTATTTCGCCAAGAAACTATTGGATTTTGAGCTATCAAGCAACAATGGAGGGTGGCAATGGGCGGCAGGTTCAGGTTGCGATGCTGCTCCGTATTTCCGCGTGTTCAATCCTGATCTGCAAACGCAGAAGTTCGATCCGCAGTTGAAATACATCCAAAAGTGGGTGCCAGAATTTCAAGAACTGACATATCCCAAACCTATTATCGAGCACAAGTTTGCTCGTGAACGTGCGCTTGACCGTTACAAAATCGCGCTCAAATAAAAAGCCCGATTCGCCTGAGGCGAACCGAGCTTCGTGTGATCAAAAACGGTTGAGGTTATTTTACCTCGAAAGAGGATTTACTGGTGTAAACGCCATTCTCGCGCACAACAGCTATATATTCGCCTTTCTCCAAACCAGCTACGCTGATCTTGTTCAAGCCCAACCCAAGTGTGTTCTCCAGCACAATTTCACCGATGGAATTGAAAATGGAAACGGTTACGGACGTTCCAGCCAATTGGTCATCAACCTGAATGCTGAGCATATTGGTTTTTACCTCAGAATAGATGATGACCGATTTCTCTGAATTAGGTTCACCTATAACGTTATTTGCATGACTTCCGAACGCTACGGAAGAAATCATGAGAATACCGAAAAACTGCTTCATAAATTGGGGACGCATGTTGGTTTGTTTGATGCCGCGAATGTAGGATCCGTGTGCTACTCCGTTTGTCGGAATGTTGCATCTTTATCAACAATTGAATGTTCAATTCTGTATTCAAAACTTGTTGTTACGTGAATCACGCAGCATCTGTGAGAAATCCTGATTCGCACTCCAGTTCCACCTCGATGGCGGTCGGTGGCAGGTACTTTTCCTTGACAATATTGGAGATGGTCAATCGATACACCTTTCCTTCCAATTCGAGTTGTTGCACGCGTCTTGCCAACGAACTGCTCAACACGCCCAGAAAGTAGGATCCATATTTCACTGTGTACATCAAATGGCGGGAATCTGAACCCGAAACCGAATGCAGTTGAAGAATGCAGCCTTTTCGCAAGTGATGATAGACATACGGAACTTCGCTTTTATCCATAGCACCAAGCCACGCGCGGTGCTGAACCAATAACGGATTTGTACTCAGGTTTTCGGTGGTGAAGTATGTGTGTTTAGACAGCATGACGGTAAGTTTCAAGAGGGTTTGTAACAGCTTTTTCCAGTTTCTGAGTTGGTTTGGACAAGGCGCGTAACCACATCCTGATACCGTCAATTTTTCGGGTATCATTGATCTGGATCTCACGGGTTGCGTCTGCCAGCGAATTCTGAATCAGAAGTTTCATATCCTGATGGATGAAAAGTGGTTTCAACTGAAGCCATTCATCGGCAGTTTCATGCCAGACCGAACGGTTCAGAACGCCTTCGCTTGATGTGTAATCGGTGAATGACTTCCAGAGGTCTCGCTCCGAGAAGAACACATTGAAATCGTTGTTTTCACAAATGGGGCGTGAGAAATCTTCCAGATCACTTTCCTCCAGAAAAAGAACGCTTCCATCATTGTTCCAAGTGCGGTAAACCAATCTTCGGAAACCATCTTTGGCTACTTCCAGAACAAGTTCTTTTGTGTTGTTTTTGCTGCTTTTCATAACGTGTTGTTTTGATTACGTCAGCAAACCAACAGCAGCACATCGTAAACTATTTACGGAGTGAAAATTTGTTGCAATTCCTTTCGCAGCATAGGCAGAACTGATTCAAACATTAGATTTGTTCTCCATTCCCCCAATTCACTAAAAAAAATAGAGTTACATGGCAGATTTTGTTTGGTATCAGCATTACACAGGAGGCGTTCCGAAAGAGATAAACCCTGACAGTTATCCCAACATCGTTGCAGCATTTGAAGAGAGCTGCGATAAGTTCGGGGATAAGGTGGCTTTTGAGAACATGGGTGTTCCGATGACCTTCAACCAACTGAAGCGAAAGGCGCACAATTTTGCTGCTTGGATTCAGAACAATACCGACCTGAAACCAGGTGATAAGATCGCCATTCAGATGCCGAACCTGCTTCAATACCCCGTTTGTATTTACGGTTCTTTCTTGGCTGGATTGGTTGTGGTGAATGTCAACCCGCTTTACACATCGCGCGAAATGGAGCATCAGTTGAATGATGCAGGCGCCAAAGCACTTGTGATCGTTGCCAACTTTTGTGCTGAATTGCAAGAATGTTTGCACAAGACAACGGTGAAGCATGTCATCGTAACGCAGATTCCAGACCTCTTTCCGCAGCCAAAGCAGTTTATTGTGAATCTGGTGCTGAAGCACGTGAAGAAAATGGTGCCGCCTTACAGCATAAAGAACACGATCGATTTCCGTGAGTTGGTGAAAGACCGAGGTCTGAAAGTGAAGCCAGTTGAGATCAAGAACACAGATACCGCTTTCCTTCAGTATACTGGTGGAACAACGGGTGTTTCGAAAGGAGCCGTGCTTTCGCATCGTAATGTGATTGCAAACATGGAGCAGATGAAAGGCTGGATGGGAAATGTGCTTGAAGAAGGCAAGGAGATTATCGTTACGCCTTTGCCGATGTATCACATCTTCTCCTTGACGGTGAACTGTCTTTCTTTCATCTGTTTGGGAGGAAAGAACGTTTTGATCACGAATCCTCGTGACATTCCAGCTTTCGTGAAAGAGCTTGGCAAACACAAGTGGACGGTGATGACAGGTGTGAACACACTCTTCAACGGCCTGTTAAACAATGAAGAGTTCAAACAACTGGATTTCAGCTCGGTAAAAGCTGTCATCGGTGGTGCCATGGCCATTCAGAAAGCAGTTGCGGAGAAATGGCGTGATGTAACTGGAAACCTGTTGGTGGAAGGGTACGGATTGACAGAAAGTTCGCCTGTAGCTTCGGCCAACCCACTGGATGGGCGCGCTCGCATCGGAACCATTGGCGTGCCAGTTCCTTCAACAGAAATGAAATTGTGTGATGAGGATGGGAATGAAGTCCCAGTTGGTGAGCGTGGCGAGATCAACATCAAAGGGCCGCAAGTGATGCAAGGCTACTATAACCGTCCTGAGGAAACTGCCAATGTCATTAAGGACGGTTGGTTGCGTACAGGTGACGTGGCCGTGATGAGTGAAGATGGATTCTTCACCATCGTTGACCGTATCAAGGACATGATCCTTGTTTCAGGATTCAATGTCTATCCGAACGAAGTAGAAGACGTGGTTGCCTCGCATCCAAAGGTGCTGGAAGTAGCGGCAGTTGGTGTTCCAGATGAAAAATCGACCGAGGCGGTTAAGATCTTTGTGGTGAAGAAAGACCAATCGCTGACTGTAGAGGAGTTGAAAGCTTACTGCCACGAAGAACTGACAGGTTACAAGCGTCCGAAGCACATCGAGTTCAGAGATGAGCTTCCGAAGACAAACGTTGGTAAGATTCTGCGTAGAGCACTTCGCGATGAAGAAAAGGCGAAGCAACCTGCCTGATCTTAGGATGATGCCGTAAAATGAAAAGGGCCGCAATTTGCGGCCCTTTTTAGTGATGTCTTTTGCAGGATTATCGAACCACTTGAACCTTGGCAGCTTCTGGACCTTTCAATCCAGGTTGCATTTCAAAGGTTACCAAGTTGTTCTCCTTGATTTCTTCCAAAGTGTTGTTCACGTGAACGAAAATACTTTCGCCAGAGTCAGCATCTTTTATGAAACCGTAGCCTTTTTCGCTATTGAAGAATGAAACCACGCCCTTGCGAACGGTAGGTTCATCCTCTTCCGTCTTTTTGGGAATTCCGAGCTCAATATCTTCGGCTTTGATCTCCTGCTTTTTTGCAGTTGGATCCGGTGGTGTGTCAACGATCATTCCGTTCTCGTCAACGTAGGCAATCATGTCGTCAAAGCTGCTTTTCCCTTCTTCCTTTCTTGCCAATCTGGCCTCTTCCTTCTCTTTACGCTTCTTCGCTTTTTTCTTTTCCCGTTCTTTTTTTCCGAATGTTTCTTGAGATCTACCCATAGATATTAATCTGCTTGTTTTAATTGCGTTTGGTGCATGAAAACCGAGGGATCACAGGCTAAGCACACAAACTGAAGGCGCACTCGGGGAGCAATATCGATGGCCGCTGAACACCAAATAAACTCAACGGCAGCGAGACAAAGATACCAAATATGAGACGGAAAGCTATTTTCCAGCTTTTTCGAAATCCTTGACACTATCGAACTGAGGCTTGATGACCCAGTTGCCAGTTTTGTCAATAAAACCCCATTTGTCGCCTTGCTTCGCGGCAGCATAACCATTTTTGAAATCACGTACAGCTTCAAACTGAGGTTCAATGGCCCAAGCACCTGTTGCTGAAATAAAGCCTACCAGTCCACCGACCTTTGCATAGGCCAATCCGTCTTCAAAATTGCCATAGGAGTCAGCACTTGCCGCGTCAACAACAGTACCTTTCTTGTCAATAAATTTCCATTGGTCATTTTCTTTGACGCGTGTACATGCCGTGCTATACGAACCGTCCTTTGCCGCATCGTATATCGGTTCGATAACCCAGTTGCCAGATGGGTCTATGAAACCGATCTTCCCGCTTTCGGTTTTAGCCCAGGCCTTTCCGTGGACAAAATAACCGACACTTTTAAACTTCGCTTCGACCACTAATTTCCCCGTAGTATTCACAAATCCATAATTGTCGCCAACTTTTACTGGAGCAAGTCCTTCCTGAAAATGTTTGGCATCCTCCACGTTTTCCTGTATCGGTTGCTCAGTTCCCACTTTGTCAATTATCAGCCATTTATCCTTCGATTTTACCAGCGCGTAACCGTTATCGAAAACCGTAGCATCGTCATATTTGGCGGCAACGGACAGATGACCTTTTTTGTCCAAGTATCCCCACTTCCTATCAATTTCCACCATGGCCATGTTATCGACAAATCCCACGGTGCCAAAACCAAAAATGTTCTTCAGTTTGAAATCTTTCACATCCGTTTCCAATCTATTGTTCTTGGTGTCAATAAAGTAGAACTGCTTCGACTTTTTGTCATAGATGGCAGCCAGACCATCGCTGGAAAAGGCATTGCAATTCCTGTATTGGGCGGGGATGATAAAATCGCCTTTCGGATTGATGTATCCCCATTCGTCCGAATCGACAGGTTTGGCTTGGGCCAAGAGTTCCTGCGAGAATACGTTTACTGAAACTGTGAGGCAGAGAATGGACGTAAGTAGTGCTTTCATGATCAATGGTTTGCAGGCGAATTTAGGGTTTGTATAAGAACAGACGGTTACGGGTTCAGTTCAACCATTACAATTTTCCCTTCCTGAGATACGAGGTCGAGTTGAAGACCACCGATAAATCTGTCGCCTTCTGGACTGAACGAGCCGAGCCCAGCCCAAACCGCATGCCCCATATCCTGTTCGTTATCAGGGTTGTTGAAATAGGTGAGGCGATGCTTATTACTTCCATCCGCGTTCATCATCCACCAATCACTTCCACCGTATTGTGCGTCCTTGTTCGTCATCCAAACTATCTGCGAACCATCTGGCGTGTAGAACGCATGTTCGTTATAATCCTTGTCGGTCAGTTTGATGAATTCGCCAGATATCGGATCAAGGGTGTAGATGCGTTGGTCCCAGGTACTTGCCTGATTCACACTGCTGCAAAGGATCAGTTTGCTGCCATCAGGACTGAACCCGTAGCATTCGTAAAATGCGCTTCCATCAGGTTCAAAGGTTCGGATGTTGGAGATGGACGGAATGCTGTCCTCGCTCCAGTTCAGCTCGGCCAGTTTAATGCGCCAATACCCGAAGGTTTCTGGCGGCCACAATGGGTTTGGAGATGATTTACGGTCCGTCCAAACGATCTGCGTTCCATCAGGCGAAAAGCGCGAAGCGATGACACCGTGGTCGTAATCGTTCGGAATGTCGATGATCTTGTGGGTTTTCTGTCCGTTTTTGCTGATGAGCCACACATCTGTGTAAGCGCCAAATCCAGGCAAAGCATCTGTGCTTGAACCAGAATGATCCGCTTTTTCAACCTCGATCATCAACCATTCTCCCGAAGGATGCCAACTGGCCGAACCGATATGTCTGTTGGGAAGGTCGGGATGATCGCAGGTCAGGCAGGTATCATTCGAACCATCAGGCAACGCCAAATGAATATCGTAGTAGCCGTCTGCGCCTTTTGATGAATAGGCGATCAAATTGCTTCCCGACCTGTCCCAATCAACGGCCAAGCCGCTTTCGCGGAAAGTGGAAACAGTTGTTGTAAGAACGATGGGGTCTTTCTGGCAGGAAGACAGAAGAAGTATCACGGTGAGAATTGCAAGAAGACGCATATCAGTCGAGTAGATGGTTCGGTTCCAGCACTTCCACATTATCCCCAAACGAACGAATGGTCGCCTTCAACTCATAGCTTGGAATCACCTTCAGTTGAACGGTCAAGCCATCAGCATTTTCCTTGATGATCTTCTGCGTTGGATGAAGCGGTTGCGCCTTCACATAACGGCCTTCCTGTGGTGCAAACTTCAAAACAACCTTCTCAGGTTTACCGCCTGCTGTAATGCCGAAACTGTACTTGAAAAGCGTTTCAGGGTCAAAGTTCTTATCAACTGTAAAGTAGTTCTCGCGAATGGACAGGTCGGAGATGCGGTCAAGGCCAAATGTTTTCACTTTTCCAGCTTCGGCATCTTTTCCTATCACGTACCAACGGTTGCGGTATTCCTTCAAAAGATAAGGATGCAGCACGCGCTCGGTTTCGCTTTCATCCAAGAATGAAAGATAGCGGAATCGCACCTCGCGGGTTTCTTTGATGGCTTGTAGCAACAGCGGCAGATGTTCCGTTCCCTTGGCAACAGGCGTGTTCTCAAACTGCACGAAGCGTTCAATTGCTTCGTCTTGCATTTCTGGCGAAATGTTCAGTCGGTCGAATATCTTCTGAATGGCCGCCCCGAACTGATCGAAAATCGATAGGTCTTTGAACTGGAAAAGGGTAGTGGCCGCAAAGCGGATGGCCTCCTTGTCCTCATCGCTCAGACTGATTTCTTTGATGGTGTAATTCGGGTCTTCGTAGTAGTAGCCTTTCTCAAGTTTTGAATACGCAATGGGCGCGTAGTAGCCGAGTTCGCTCTCGTTCTTCATCGCCCACATATCCTTCTCAATGGTACTGATGGAAACGCGCTCGCCCGAACTGCCATAAAGCGCCTGTTCACAAGCGTATTGCAAATCTTCCTTGGTCGGAAACTTACGGCCTTTGTTGGTCAGGCAATCGTCAATAATGCGGTAGCGGAGTAGGGCGTATTTGTTGGCTGGCATGCAGTAAAATTAAAAGCCCCTCCCGACCTCCCCAAGAGGGAGGAGAGAAAAAGTCTCCCCTTTGGGGGAGATTTAGAGGGGTCTACCACAGCGGGCTCGGATATTTTCCTTCGTCAACGAGTTTTTGGAAGGCGTTCACCACCATCGGACGGTCTTCCTGATACGTTACGCCATACCAACGGTCGTTGCTGGTCAGAATCGGGAATTTGGCATCGCCCGCTTTGATGAGGTTATCGGCCACCAACGGAATGAAGAATTCCGCTTTCGGATTATCGCGGTTCTCCTTCACGAAGTCGATGAACATGTGTCGGCTCACTTCAAAAATGTTCGGGTGGAAACCCCAGAAATTCATGGAAACAACGCTGTCAGGATCCACTTCATGTGCGCCATCTGCATCGTGGTAAACCACTTTTTCACCTTCCCAATGGATCTTGGTACGCTCGTCAACTTGCGACAAGTTATTTCCGCTGTCAGCTACACAAACACCACGACTTACCTGTCCGTGATCGCTCAACGTGTTGCGAAGCACGTAACCGACCATGGTGTACGTGTCTTCGGTGCACTTATTCTTCAAGAAATCGGCCACCTGATGGAAGCCATCCGCACCGTAAAAATCATCTGCATTGATAACCGCGAAAGGCTCGTTCACCACATCCTTGGCAACCAACACGGCATGCATGGTTCCCCAAGGTTTCTCGCGATGCGGAAGATCGGTTACACCTTCAACAGGTGTGTTCACATCCTGATACGCGTACGCGATCTCAATTTTATCCTCGAACTTCCCTGTGAAACGCGCTTTGAAATCATCCGCAAAACTCTCGCGGATAACGAAAACCACTTTGCCAAAACCTGCCTGAATGGCATCGTAGATCGAGTATTCGATGATGGTTTCTCCGTTCGGGCCAAGCGGATCGATCTGCTTGAGACCACCGTAACGGCTGCCCATTCCTGCTGCAAGTATTAGAAGTGTCGGTTTCATGTTCATTGGTTATTTGTCGCGAATATAGAAAGCCCATTTCTTCTGCGGCCTGTTGAGTTGCCGAAGCATTAACGCATGCCTGTTAATACTTCGTTAAGGATGCGCGATGAGCGGCCTCGCAACCGCGTAATTTCCATCATGCAACTCACACTCCTCGATCAGGCCATCATTGCGGCCTTTTTTATCGTTTCGCTCATTATCGGAATTGTTGTTTCGCGCAAGGCCGGAAGCAGTTCAGCAGAGTTTTTCCTTTCGGGAAGAAACATGCCCTGGTGGCTGTTGGGAATTTCGATGGTAGCAACGACCTTCTCGGCAGATACGCCCAATTTGGTAACGGATATCGTTCGTAAGAATGGCGTTTCGGGCAACTGGGTCTGGTGGGCGTTTCTGCTGACAGGAATGCTGACAGTTTTTGTCTATTCCAAGCTGTGGAGGAGGTCTGGCGTACTCACCGATCTGGAGTTCTATGAGATACGTTACGGAGGAAAAAGTGCGGCATTTCTCCGAGGTTTCCGAGCTTTGTACCTCGGTGTTTTCTTCAATGTGATGATCATGGCCACGGTGTGTTTGGCCGCCATCAAGATCGGTGGCGTGATGCTTGGGCTTTCGCCCGAACAAACGCTGTTGATTGCAAGTGTTGTCACGGTTCTTTACAGTTCGATGGGAGGTTTGCGTGGCGTTCTGATCACCGATTTCTTTCAGTTCATTTTGGCGATGGTCGGAACGGTTTGGGCAGCGAATGTGATGCTCGACCTGCCGCAGGTTAACGGATTGGAAAACCTGTTGGCGCATCAGGAAGTAGCTTCATTGACCAATTTTCTTCCAGACTTCTCTGATACCGAAGCATTGATTCCATTGCTCATTATTCCGTTGGCGGTGCAGTGGTGGAGCGTTTGGTACCCAGGTGCGGAACCAGGTGGTGGCGGATACATTGCGCAGCGAATGTTGGCCGCAAAAGATGAACAGAACGCGATGGGCGCAACCTTGCTTTTCAATATTGCGCATTACGCTTTGCGACCTTGGCCTTGGATCATCATCGCCTTGTGTTCGGTCATAGTTTTTCCTGACCTGAAAAGTATTTCCAATGCTTTCCCGAATGTTGACATAGGAATAATAAATGATGACATCGCTTATCCCGCCATGCTCACTTTACTGCCTACCGGATTGCTTGGGCTGGTGATCGCTTCTATCATTGCGGCATTCATGAGTACCATTTCAACCCACCTGAATTGGGGCAGTTCGTATGTGGTCAACGATTTCTACCAGCGTTTTGTGAAGCCTGATGCTTCCGAAAAGGAACTGGTGATGGTGGGTCGCATAACTACGGTACTTCTAATGGCGTTCGCAGCTTTGTTCGCCTTGGTCTTGAATAACGCTTTGCAGGCGTTTGAAATTCTGCTGCAAGTTGGAGCTGGCACGGGTCTTATCTTCATCCTGCGCTGGTTCTGGTGGCGCATCAATGCGTGGACGGAGATCAGCGGGATGGTGATCTCATTCCTTGTGGCCATCTTCTTCCATATTATTAATCCGAAATTTGAACTTATTGAGATTGCCGCACATTGGAATTTGGTGATCGGTGTTGCAATTACCACCATTGGTTGGTTGGCCGTTACCTTTCTAACGCAGTCCGAAACAGAAGAAACGTTGAAAGGCTTCTGCGCCAAGGTCAATCCGACAATCGGTTGGAAGAACTATCGTTCCGAAGGAATGACAGTTTCCGGAAATCTGCCTTTGCAAATTCTTGGGATGTTCCTCGGTTGTGTAGTGGTTTACACCGCACTTTTCTCCGCTGGCTCTTTCATCTACGGAAATATGATGCTTGGCATAGGGTTGGCAACCGTTTCGATACTTTCTGTAGCGATTCTTGTTTCCTTCTGGAGAAGGTTCTAAAACAAAAGCCCAAACCATAGCGGCTTGGGCTTTTGAAACACAAATTGTTCGTAGTTCTACCTCGCTACGATCACCTGTCTTAGCACATTCAATTCGTCATTGTGGAAACGGATAGAATACAATCCGTTCTCAACTCCTTGAAGGTCGATCACACTATTGTTCTTCACATTTGAACTGGTGTAGATCGTTTGTCCCATCATGTTGAACACGTTCACTTCCATCGGACTTTCCACATTCGAGATCATTCTGAACTCACCGTTGCTTGGGTTAGGGTAGAGTAGAAGCACGATTTCTTTTGCCGTTGCGTCCTCAATTCCAACGGTCATCACATTGTAGCAAGATGATGTGTCGGAACAGGCGTTCTGCGTCACTACTAATGCATAGTTTCCAGTAGTTGAAGGAACGAATGTCTGATCCGTTGCATTGGCGATAGGCGAGAAATTGTCATCGCAATCAACCCACTGATACGTTGCACCTGCAAGAACCGCGGCCAATTGGTTTCCATTCTGAACAACAGATGTGTCTGGAAGGTCATTCACCGTTACCATCACCGAATCCATGTTCGAGCAAAGCGTGGTGTTGTTCACTCCAACAACAGTAAAGTAGCCCGATTGTGTTGGTGCGAAAGCGACACCGTCTGTCACATTATTGTTCCACGTGTAGCTGTCAGCACCGCTTCCTGAAAGTGTGATCTGCTCTCCTGCACAAACCGTTTGCGAAGTAGCATTTGCAACAACTGTTGGTAATGCGTTGATGGTGATATCCGTTGCGTTTTCCATTCCCGTTGTTGGAGAGGCTGTTGAATTCACGCGCACGCGGTAGCCACTTCCTTGAGCCGTATTTGCTGGGAACGTAATCGTGATCGCTCCGGGCGTAGCTCCGTTCAATGTGCCAATGTCAGTCGGAGAAGTGAAATCTCCGCTGGCATCCGAAAGTTGAGCGGTGAACACATTTGCACCTGTAAAACTTCCAATCGCATTGAATGTAATGGATGTAGAATCGCCAGCACAGAATTCCAAGGTTGCAAGGTCGGTTGTCACAATTTCAACACATGGATCAGGTTGCAAAGCCAACACGCCTACGTTATCGGTAATGGTTCCGGCCACATTGGCCACTTCACCAACTGCTCCATCTGTGCCAGCAACCCCTGCTGGTGTTCCTGCACCTCCTGTTCCAACAACACCGGCTGTTCCTCCGCTAAAATTGGAACCTGTTCGGTTGATGGTGGAGTTGACTCCGTAAATGCCGTAAGCAGAGCCTGCGGCTCCACCGCCACCGCCACCGCTGTTGCCGCCATCGCCACCGTTGCCGCCATTTCCGCCATCTCCAGTTCCTGGTCCGTAACCGCCTTGACCACCTTGGCCGCCAGCTGTGCCTTGTCCGCTTTCGCCACCGGCACCTGCAATACCGCCCGAGCCAAGAAGGAAGGAACAATCAATGGCCGAGCAAGTGGAGTTCACAAGAAAAAGCGCAGCACTATTGCCACCGGATTGGCCACCGGTACCAACCGTAGAAGCGGCAATGCCGCCAGATCCACCGCCACCGCCACCGGCTCCATAAGAATCGGTTCCGCTGTCGCAGCCGCCTGAGCCACCGCCACCGCCACCTCCGGTGCCATTATCGCCCAAAGTGCCTGGGTCAGCTGTTGTGGCAATCCAAAAATCTCCATTCAATGTAGCCGAAGACGTTGCACCCGTGCCGCCTGTGCCATGAACGGTTTTGCCGTTCTGCCCGGGGCTTCCATTGCTGCATGTACCGCCACCGCCACCTCGGTAACCGTAACTATTGGTCTGAAAATCCGTGGCGTTCGATCCGGCAACGCCATCCGTTGCGTTCAAGCTGGGAGGAAAGCTGCAATCGCTGTCCATGTGTCCGCCACGGCCTCCGTTTCCTCCTTTCGTGTTCGCATAGCCAGGAGTTGTCGCGCCTGTACCACCGCTTCCTGCGCTACTGTCGTTGCAGGAGGTGTTGTATTCGTCACCATCGCCTCCATTTGTGCCATTCACGGCAACCACGGTAGCATCGGTTCCCCCAGTTCCAGAATCACCTTGTGAACCTGTTCCACCATGAATGGTCACGCGCTGGAATACCAACCCCGTACTGTTGGAAATATGCATTCCGTAAGAACTTCTACCGGCAATGGTAGCGTTGGGCGCGGTTATTTCCAGATCGGAAAGCACAGTGGTCGAATTGACATTGCTGGCCTTGACAGTATAAACCTCGCTGTTGTTGTCAAGTCCTCCTTCAATTTCGGTGAGTCCCACCAGATTCCATTGAGAATCAAATCCGCCCCAGAGGCTGATTCCATCGGCTATCTCCACAATTTCCGCGTAAGGGTTTGTGGTAATTGCAATGCGGACGTCAGAATAACCTTCGGTTCCAGCCCTCTGAATACCATAGTTGATGGTGGCACACGGAGAACCTTCGCCTCCGCAGGAAGCATCATCGGTTCCGTTGTCTCCATCTACGTGGATGATGAATGAGCAGCTCTGCTGCGAATACACCGCTGAGGTAAACACAACGGAAAGAAGGAAGGGAAGGAATGGGGTCAGTTTTTTCATGGTAAATTTTAATGGGTGCGAATATGCGAGTTTGAGCCGAGTGCTATGTGATGGAAATCATAAGGAATTCTCCATTGTCAGATACATTACATAGAAAAGGGGCTATTCTCCGGGATGATATACCCGCTCGGCATTCTTTTCCAATGTTGCTCTGTCCATTGGAACTTGCTTGTATTCGTGGTCGGTGAAGAGTTTCATCTGGTCGGTGTAATGCGAACTCTCTGGCCGAGAACTTGCACCGAACGCATTGATGCTGCGGATGTTCACGCCATCTTTCCCGAACCGCGCTATCTGAATGTAACCATCGCCACCCGTTACCTTATAGATTCCATTCTTCTTGTCGTGCAGTTTGGTGTCGCTGGCGCGTGGAACTTCGCGAAGACCGTTGGCCGGGAAACTGACATCTCCTCTTACAAGACGTTGAACTTCTCCGAGAGGAACATCCAATGTTCCGTGCGTTTTCAGTAGCAATTTCTTCGCTTTGCGGATGGCGTCCACGGCCATTTCCTCCGAAAGCGGTTCCTGCCGAACCATCAGCAGCGCAAAAGGTGCATCAATGGCTTGGCGGAGAAACTCGTGCGTGACCATGGCCAAGGCCGCATCCATGTTATCGGCATTGCCCGCTTTGTCCCAATGTTTCAGTTTTTGGATGGCATCGGCAATGTCTGGATATTTCGTTTCGTCCAAGTTGTACATGGCTGCGAATTTGTGCTCGTAAATTCCATTCGGGTGATACTTCATGTCGAATTTGATGCGCTTCAGGTCGGCTTCCGTAAATGATCCTTCATGGCTTTTCATCAGGTAGCCGAAACGCTCGCCTCGGTTGTACTCAAACGTCTGAAGTCCAGGGAAATACTCATTCCAATTGCAACTGTCGCCTGTGCAATGGAGCGGTGTGTTATTGGCGTTGTAAACAAAACCGCATTCGGGATTTTCCACGTGTGGCAGCTGCTCATAATCAAGGATCTCCGTCCATTTGTAATCAGATGTATTGGCCGTGATAGGATAGGTCCAATTGAGCTTTGGATTGCGCTTGGGCATTTTTCCGCCAGAGTGCAGCATGATGTTTCCGTCCTTATCTGCATACACCGTATTGAAGAGTGGAACCGCTTGCATTTTCATCGCCTCGGTAAACTCCCCAAAGTTTTGGGCCTTGTTCATTCGGAACCATTGTTCGGTTGCCCGAATGTCGTTGTATGCAGGGAATCGGAATCCCCACGAACCGTACTTGTTCTCGAAAACGGGGCCGTAAGTACACCATTTCACCTTGCGAGAGACAGGAATCCTCATTCCCGCCACTTTCACTTTCAACTTCACTTTTCGGATGTAGAAATCCTTCCACTCACCATCATATTTATATTGGTTCTTGTTTTTCGGGTTGATCTCCAATTTATAGATGTCGCCAAACTGGTGGTAGTTGAAGGTGTGCCCCCAGCCAAGGTTCTGGTTCGAGCCGACAAAAACGGTGGTGCCACCAGGAAAAAGTCCTCCGATGCAATCCCAACCTTCATCACTTACCACGTGCGCTTCGTACCATGCAAATCGTCCCTCGATCGGCTGATGCGAATTGACCAATAAATAAGGAAGTCCGTCATCCATTTTTTCGGATGCAACTGCCAATGCATTGGAGCCTGTTCCGGTATGTGCTTCATTGGAACCGAGGAATTCTTCCACGCGGTTCTCATTCACCGCTTTCAACGCCATGCCCAAACCTGCCATCAGCGAAACGCTCAGCGTAGAACTTTTTACGAGGTCTTTCGCTTCCACAGGGAAGAGTTTTTTATGAAGGACCTCTTTCGGATGCTTGGCCGCAAAATCATTCAAACCCTGTGCATAGGCTTGCAGCGTGGCTCTGAATTCGGGCGACAGGTCTTTTTCGAACCGCGCTTCCACCAGCGAGTCGATGTTCAGCAACCTCAGACCGAAATCGAAAAGCACGCCTTCCTTTCCGGTCACTTCTCCCAACCTACCTTGCCCGGCCAGCACCGCCAACTGGATGTCGTGAAAGTTGTCTTCAGAATGTGCATACGCAAGACCATAAGCGGCATCGGCATCGGTCTTCCCGAAAATGTGCGGCACTCCGAACGGGTCGCGCACAATGGTCACATCTTTCGGGTCGATGGTCTGTGAAAAGGCAATTTGCCATACGCTAAGGGCGTAAAGGCATAGCAGAAATCGTGAGAACATTTGAACTGGAATTGAGAATGAGCCGTGAAAATACAATTCGTAGTTCAGGCCACGAACTTGTAGCCGACACTCCTAACAGAAAGAAAATGTTTGGGGTCTTTGGGATCTTTCTCAAAGTACTTTCGGAAGGCGAGAATGTAGTTGTCGATGGTGCGGGTGGAAGGGAACACATCATAGCCCCAGACCGTTTCCAATATCGTTTCGCGCGAGAGGACCTCGTTTCTCCGATCGACAAAAAGGCGCAGCAGCTTCATCTCCCTTTTGGAAAGCTGATGTTCGTTCCCGTCAATGTCTTTGATGGTGAACGAACTGAAATCGATCTTGCAGTTGCCGAAACTGAACGTGTCTACAGACTTGTTGAACTCGGTCGCTCCACGCTTCAGTAATGCCTGAACACGGAGTAGAAATTCATCCAAGTTGAACGGTTTGGTGAGGTAATCATCTCCACCGATCTTCAAACCGAACACGCGGTCTTCTGCCGAACTTTTTGCGGTGAGAAACAGGATAGGAACTTTGGTGTTTTCCAGTCGAATGGTTTGGCAGATGGTAAAACCGTCCACTTCGGGAAGCATCACATCCAGAATCACCAGGTCGAACCGCTTACGGGCAAATTCCTCCAAGGCGGTTTTGCCGTTGTTCACGGCAGAAACCTCATAGCCTTCCAATTCCAAGTTCAGTTTAATGATATCTTGGAGGCTTTCCTCGTCCTCAACCAGCAGAATCCGTTTGTTCATAGCTATCTTGCCCACGAATTTAACGGTAATTCCGCCCAACAGATGAGCCAGCGACTTTTCGGAAGTTCTTTACCCCAATTCGGGTATGCACTTTTTGTGGCTGCGTTGTTTCTGCTGGTTCGCGGTTACCAGTTCAATACAGACGATCAGGCAGAACACTTGCCTCAGATCTATCAGCAGTTGGACCCACAACTCTACCCGAACGATTATTTCGTCAATGCTTCCAATTCGGTTTTCACCATCCGTTTCTACTACGAGAAATTGGTTCTTTTTGTAGCCGAGACCATCGGTTTGGAATGGGGACTTTTCGTTCTCACGTTCTGTTGCATTGGATTGATGGCGTATTCGCTTTCGCGCATAGCGGAAAAATGGTTCCATGACCGTTGGGCAGCGCTACTTGCTCCAGTTTTTGCCATGATGGTGTTCTACAATTTCACCGTTGGTGGAAACCACGTGATGTACAGTAGCTTTATTTCCAGCACGGTGGCCAAAGGAATTTCCTCCTTCGCGCTTTTACAGTTCATTTTGAACAGGAAGCTTCTTGCGGGAATTATTCTTGGTGTCGCCACGCTGTTCCAACCGCTTGTTGGGTTGCAACTGTTCTTGCTTTTGGGCGGGATAGAACTTCTTTCAAGAAGAGACATTGGGAATACTGTAAGGTTCTCCATTCCCTATCTGTTGTTGGCAGCATTGATATTGATCCCAACGTTTCAACGTCAGTTCGGTGAGGCGTCCGATTTCGACAAGGAATTCTACTACACCATATTATACAGGTTTAGAAATCACCATCATTTCCTGCCAATTCTGTTTCCGATAACGCATTACATCAAGTTTGCGGGATTGTTGGTTTTGGGGTTGATGAGCTACTACGTCACCAAGCCACGCGACAACCGGTTTTACCTGTCGTTGGTGGTTTTGGCAATTTTTGGAATGGCCGTTTATGCCATCGGTCTGGAAGGTCTGCACATTTATTCCGTTGGCAAAACACAATGGTTCAAGACCACGATATGGGTGGAAGCGTTCAGTTCCATCATGGTGGCGGGTTTGATAGGGCAACTATTGTCCGGGCTTCTGCCGTTGTTCAGGTTCAGAAGAATCCTTGGTCCTGTCTCTTTATCGCTTTGTCTCTTAGTTCTAATAGCGATCACCAATTCGAAATATCTTCCTGAACGGTTTCAGCACAAGTACATGATCGGTAATCGTGTTTATTCTGATCTGGAGAAGATGCATTTCTGGATCGCGGAGAACACACCCAAGGATGTTTCAGTTCTTGTTTCACCCGATGACAATGCTTTTTCATGTCAGGCCAAGCGGAGCATGCCCATTCATTATCAGGCCATTGTGCATGAGCCATTTTTCATGTTGCCTTGGTACGAGGATTACAAGGAGATCTATGGTGTTTCCATTGAAAATTTGGAGGGAATTGATGCACGGGCTCATGCCGTAAAGCTCTATCGGACCCGCAACTACCGAGGTTCGGCCAAACACATCGATTACCGTTTGGACGATCTGGAAACGTGTGAGTTCAACGATGAACTCGGCCCTGTGATCCATCAGGAAGGAAAGTGGGTGTTGACCCGATTCCGGGCTGCCGAATAATTGGCAATTACGTAAATCCGCGTACGCAGAAACATGGGAGACTTCCGTGTTTTGTTCCAGTAACCAATTATTCTAAACCCCAAAAAATTCAACATGAAAACTTTGAGCGAAACATTCAAGTGGGCGCGGTTTCTGGTTTTGGCCGGTGCTGTTTCCTTTGCCGTTGCATCGTGCAACACAAAAAAAGACGATACCAGCACGCCTTCCGATCCTGCAAGCGATCCTCCAACACCTACAGTTGGTGAAGGTTATGGAACATTATCGGCCGTAAAAACGGTTACCACGATCGATCCAGGATTCGGGCTGCCAACTCAGGAGATAGAGCTTGGAATTGCTGCGGCAGCTTTTTTCAATGGCACCGATTACAGCACGTTTGTGAATGCCGGTTCGGTCTCTGCCGAAGGTGAGTCGCTGACTCAGTACGAGAACAATTCCTATGCTTACACTCCCTCGCAGACCAATCCGTCTGGAATCGATTTCGGCTCCACAGCATCATGGGATGTCGGTGGCGCGGGCGATATTCCCGCCTTCACGCACACAACAAGCATCGGTTTTCCAACACTTGGAACCATTTCAAGTGCAACCACCGTCCCTGCCACCGGAAATTATACGTTATCGGTCTCCAATGTGACTGGTGCTGATTCGGTGTATTTCATGCTCGGAGGTGTGGTGCATGTGGAAGCAGGAAACGCCACTTCGAGCACATTTACAGAGGCAGAGATAGATGGCATGGGCTCAGGATCCAATTTTGCGCAGGTGGCTCCTTACAAGATTGAAGCTGCCACAAAATCTGGCAAGCAGTTTTTCTTCGTAACGGAAAAAGTTAAAACCCAATCGGTTACCATCGAATAATTGGTTGCGGTATAATGTGGGTGAGGTCGGTTCCTTCGGGGATCGGCCTTTTTTGTTCAGGAAATTTCAATCTCATTAAACCTGTTGACAATTCTGTAACGCTTGATTGATTCCGATAATATTAATTTGGCGGACGATGCAAGCAGCAGAACTCTATATCCGCAACATGGTAAGCAGCCGCTGCATTGTGGCGGTGCGCCAGATGCTTAAGCAATTGGACATGACCGAAGTGGAGCGTATTTCGCTTGGCCGTGCAGTTGTAGGTTATGATGATGACCGACAGTTGGCCCAGTTCATTGATGCGCTTCCATCCATCGGTTTCTCGCTGGTGGAAGATGACGGACAGAAGACCGTGGAGATGATCAAGGCGGCTGCCATTGAGCTTTTTTACCACGGGAATAACGCCAATTCGCTTATCCGAAATTCCGACCACTTGAGTGAACGTACCGGAATGCCTTATCATCAGCTCAGCCGGGTTTTCTCGGAACAGACGAACACCACGCTGGAGAAGTACATCATCCTTCTGAAGATCGAGCGTGTGAAGGAACTTTTGAGTTATAAAGACCTATCGCTCAGTGAAATATCATACCAAATGGGATACAGTAGTGTGCAGTATCTCAGTAACCAGTTCAAGCAGGTAACGGGTGTTACTCCCAAACAGTTTAAAGAAGGTAAAGGTGGGGGTCGGATTCCGCTGGATAGACTTGTCTAAAACCTTTCCGGTTGAATAGGGTAGAAGCGCTTCGAATGTTACACAAGGAACTATTAATACTGTAAAAGGCGGCCCGAACACAACCCGTTACTTTGAATCAGACAATTGAATAACCATAAAACAAGGAAGCCATGATCAGTTTAAAGAAAAACATCGCAGTAAGTGAGTCAGGATTCGTTTTCAACCCGACAACCGGAGACTCGTTCTCGCTGAACGGAGTTGGAACAGACATCCTCAAACTGATGAAGGACGGCAAGAGTGAGGCCGAGATCAAAACCATGGTCCGCACATCGTATGATGTGGATGATGATACGTTTGACAAGGACTACTACGACTTCCTGAAAATGTTGGGGCAATACAAACTTCTTGACGCAGAGTAATTATGAAAAAGCAACTCACCATAGCAGTTACGGGACTGAACAACATTGACAGTCCAGGACCGGGAGTACCTGTGATCCGCGCGCTGCGAGATAGCGAAGAGTTCGATGTACGCATCATCGGTTTGAGTTATGAGGCACTTGAGCCAGGCATTTACATGCATGATGTGGTAGATTACGTTTACCAGATACCTTTTCCGAAGTCTGGAACAGAGGTGATCTACAGTCGCATTGCCTACATCAACTCGTTGGAGAACATCGATGTGCTTATCCCGAATTTCGATGCAGAGCTTTACAACTTCATCAAACTGGCAGACAGGATGGAGAAGGAGTTGAACATCAAGACCTTCCTTCCTTCGGTAGAGCAGTTTGAGGCTCGCCACAAGGTGAACTTGGAAGAGTTCGGAGAGAAGCACGGGCTATTGGTTCCAAAGAGCAAGATGATCTTCTCCACGGCCGAGGTTCCAAAGTTGGCTCAGGACTTCACATATCCTGTTGTTGTCAAAGGCCAGTTTTACGATGCACACATTGCCTACAATCAGGAGCAGGTGGTCACATACTTCAATAAGATCGCGGCCAAGTGGGGATTGCCGATCGTCATTCAGCAGTTCGTTTATGGAACTGAAGTGAATATTGTGGCCCTTGGCGATGGCGAAGGGAACATGGTAGGAGCGGTGCCGATGCGCAAGCAATACATCACCGATAAGGGAAAAGCTTGGGCAGGAGTGAGCTTGGATGATGAAGGTCTGCTGAAAGAGGCCAAATCAATGATCGCCAGTTCGAAGTGGCGTGGCGGCATGGAGCTCGAGTACATCAAAACAAGCGATGATGAATATTACCTGCTCGAGATCAATCCTCGGTTCCCAGCTTGGGTGTATCTGGCCGTAGGCTGCGGACAGAACCTTCCGGAAGCGTTGGTGAAACTGGCGCTGGGAGAGAAGGTTGAGACCTTTACCGATTACGAGATCGGGAAGATGTTCATCCGCTACTCATGGGACCTGATCGTGAACATGAAGGAATTTGAGGAGATTTCAACGACAGGTGAGCTTGGACCTTCTTCGAAGAAGAGAGCAAGTTGATCAGTTGAACAGATAATAAGTTGACAAGAAAAAGTTGGTTTTTCGGTAAGTGAATTCGTCATATTCGAAAGGATTCGTAATTCGTAACAGCCAGCATCATTTCAGATAACCAAAAACCGAATACAAATGGAAAAGCAGCGCTATGAAAGACCAATTATCCGAAGGCTGAACACAGGGGTAATGAACAAGTTCGGTACTAAGACAGAGTACGAACCAGTAACACACATTGACGATTGCGCGGTGAAAGACCTGCTGGCAGATTACGGTTCTCCGCTGTTCGTCATCTCGCAGAAGAAGATCCACGAGACGTATCAGGATGCAACGCGTGCGTTCACCACACGCTATCCGAAGGTGCAGTTTGCCTGGAGCTACAAGACCAACTACATCAGCGCGGTATGCAACGTTTACCATCAGTTAGGTTCGTGGGCGGAAGTGGTTTCAGGCTTCGAATACCAGAAAGCGCTGAAGAACGGTGTGCCTGGTTCCAAGATCATTTTCAACGGACCCGACAAAACCGTGGATGAACTGAAGTTAGCGATGGAGAACAAGTCACTGATCCACATCGATCACTTGGATGAACTCTATACGCTCACGGAGCTTTGCGAAGAGACAGGAATCCGTCCGAAAGTGGCCATCCGTATCAATATGGATACAGGCATTTACCCAATGTGGGACCGTTTCGGCTTCAACTACGAGAACGGACAAGCGTGGGATGCCATCAATAAGATCGTATTGAGCGATAGAATGGATCTGGTCGGGTTACACTGCCACATCGGAACATTCATGTTGACCGCGAACGCGTACGGAGTGGCTGCCACCAAACTTTCCGAGCTAGCGTTGAGCATTCAAAGCAAGTACGGCAAGAAGATTCAGTATATCGATATGGGCGGAGGTTTTGCTTCCAAGAACACGCTCAAAGGCTCATTCCTTTCAGGATATGATACTTCACCAACATTTGATGATTACGCGGAGGCCATTTCAACCTCCATCATGAATGCTGGATTTGTGGAAGATGAGTTGCCACTGCTGATTCTGGAAACAGGTCGTGCAATGATCGATGAGGCAGGTTACCTGCTTGGAACCGTGATCTCGAACAAGCGTTTGAGCGATGGTCGCAAGGCAACGATCATGGACTTCGGGGTAAATATCATGTTCACTTCGTTCTGGTATGATCACAAGATCAGTCCTGCGCAGGAGTTCAGCCACCACACGGAAGATACCGTGATGTACGGGCCGCTGTGTATGAACATCGATGTGGTGCGCGAGAATGCTACGCTGCCACCAATGAAGCGGGGCGATCAAGTAGTGGTTCACACCGTTGGTGCGTACAACATGACCCAATGGATGCAGTTCATTGCGCTTCGGCCTGCCGTGGTGATGATCGATCTGCAGAACAAACCGCACCTGATCCGTAAGCGTGAGGAACTGTCCAATATCGATCAGCAGGAACAAATGCCTGATTACCTGAAGGAGTTTAAACTTTGACGGAAACTCAGAAATACACTTGGAAATTGATCTGGGAGGGGCTGCTACACAGCTACTCTCAGATTTTTTTCAGTCTGGACAAGGTGTTTGCCGTTGTCCTTCTGCTCTGTTCCTTCATTGATCCGTATGTCGGTATCAGTGCGATCGTTGCTGGGCTCATAGCCATTCTCACCGCGTACTTTCTGGGCTTCGACCACAAGAACATCCGCGAAGGCATGTACAGCTTCAACAGCGTGATGGTGGGAATGGTGATGGCGGTGTATTACGATATGAACGTGCCGTTCATTCTCTTGCTGGTGCTGATGTCTGTGTTTACACTCTTCTTCACCTTGGCCATCAATGCGCAGTTGAGCAAATACGGCTTGCCCATCATGAGTATTCCATTCCTTTTTGGGGTTTGGACCGTTCTTTTGGTTGGTAGAGAATTCGGTGGGTTGCAACTCACCGAGCGCGGCATCTATACCATCAATGAACTTTGGTCGTATGGTGGCGAAGCGTTGGTCAACTTCTACGATAAGGTCGATAACCTGCCCATTCCCGACATTCTGGACGTATATCTAAGGTCGCTCGGAGCTATCTTCTTTCAGTTCAATATTCTGGCAGGACTGGTCATCATGATCGGGTTGATCCGCTTCTCGCGGATTGCATTTGTGCTTTCGCTGATCGGTTTTTTTAGCGGTTACCTTTTCTTCAGTTTTATGGAAGGGCAGTTCTCGCATTTACATTACAGCTACATCGGTTTCAACTTCATTCTGTCCGCCATTGCGTTGGGCGGTTTTTTCACCATTCCTTCCCGTGGAACGTTCCTGATGGTTGCGCTGGCATCGCCAGTCATTGCCATTCTCATCGCGGCAATCGGAAATGTGTTTGCCGTGGTTCAGCTGCCGATCTACTCGCTTCCGTATAACGTACTTGTTCTGGTTACGCTTTATGTTTTGAAGCTGAGATTGGCGCCAAAAGGGCTTACTCCAATTGTAGAGCAATCCTATTCTCCAGAGATAAACCTTTACCGTTTCTTGAACCAGCAGGAGCGTTACGCCAACGACACCTATTTCCATATTTATCTGCCATTTTATGGCGAATGGACGGTTTCGCAAGGACATGATGGCGAGATCACTCATAAAGGAGAGTGGAAAGAAGCGTTCGATTTTGTGATAGAGGATGAGGAGGGGAAGACCTATCGGAATCCTGGAACGCAGTTGGAAGACTTTTACGGATTCAACCGTCCTGTGGTAGCGCCACAGGCAGGTTGGGTGGCAGCTGTACAAAGTGAAATTGAGGAAAACGCCATTGGCGATGTCAACCTGGATAAAAACTGGGGAAATACCGTGGTCATCCGTCATGGCGATGGCATGTTCACCCAGCTCAGTCATTTAAAAAAGGACAGTATAAAAGTTGCGGTCGGTGATCCCGTGAAGAAAGGCCAGGTCGTTGCTTCCCTCGGAAATTCGGGACGTTCTCCTGAGCCACATATCCATTTTCAGATGCAGGCCACACCCTACATCGGCAGTAAGACAATGAAGTATCCCGTGGCCTACTACATGGAGAAAACCGCTGATGGTCTGAAATTCCATGCGTTCGATTATCCACAGGAAGGGCAGACCATTTCCAACATTAAAGTGGATCCATTACTGAAAAAGGCGTTCAATCTCATTCCTGGGATGGTTTTGAACTTGGAATCGGATGGAAAAAAGTTCAAGTGGGAGGTTTTTACGGATGCATACAATAGCACATATATCTACTGCCACAGGAGCGAAGCAATTGCCTACTTCGTGAACAATGAAACGCTGTTCTACTTCACCCGATTTATCGGGGATAAAAAATCACCGCTGTTCGAATTCTACACAGGCGTCTACAAGGTAATGCTCGGTTTCTACCGCGATCTGAAGGTCACCGACCATTTCCCTGTAAATGACATCTATTCAGGTTTCCTCAAAGGGTTGCTGGACATTGCATCGCCATTTTATCCAGTTGTGAAAGTAGAATATGAGGTCAGTTATGATGAGATCGATGATTCGCTGGAAGCGGAGTGGATGAAGCTGAGTTCTTCGCTCAAGGTGAAAGCACTTGGAAACGTACAGCGGCAGAAGGATTTCCGTATCGAACTTGATTCCAAAGGGATCTCAAAGTTCATTATCGGCAAGGATGGCAACGAAAAAGTGTTCACATGCGAAGTGCGCTGATCGTCATATCATTTGTGCTCATTGCGATGAACGGACGTTCGCAGGTCTGGTCAGATTCTGCCCAGTACAACGCCTACATGAAAGGCGATTGGAAACGGGTTCTGAAACTCGGAAAACTGGCCAAGAGATCGGGTGCCGATTACTATTACATCCGCGCTCGGAACGGCTACGCCAACTTCATGCTGGGCAAGTATTTCCGCTCCGAAAAGGAATTTGAAAAAGCCTTGAAATTCAATAGTGCCGACCCGTTCTCAAAACGCTACGGTTACTGGTCATCTGTTTATGCGGGAAATGTCGAATCTGCGCTGGTGACGAGTTCGAAAATGTCACAAGCCGAGAAGGACACGTTTCAGGTTATGAAGCCGAAATTTCTGAGCAGCATTTCGGCATTGGGAGGTTACCGTGCTTCCACTTCACAGAACTTTGTGGGCGACATGCCATACTTTGCGCTCTATCTCGGCCATCAGTTCGGTAAGCGCATTACATTGCGGCATGGTGTCGGTTATCTCAGTCAGCGTAGGCGCACCTATCCAGCGCGGGCTGATTATAACGTTTGGCAGGTCGGTTATTTGGCCAGTATCGGCATTCAAGTGGCAAAGCATACTACGATCACACCGTCTGTTGTTCTACTGAATTGGTCGGTCAAGGACACATCACTTTCAGGTCTGGATGTTAGCGGTGCGCTGAGCGTCAAACAGCATTTGGGCAATTTTCGTTTGTCTGTAAACGGTGGTATTTACCGTGAATCCGGAAAGTCCAGTTCAGATACACTCAAGTATATTGTAAGCGGTTCGTTGGTCTGGTACCCGCTCGGTTCAACCAAATTGTACACCATCACTTCTGGCGGTTACAACTTTGGCGGAAAGGCTCCCAATCCGTTCGTGTCGCAAAGCATCGGAGGACAGCTTTTCAAACGGGCGTGGGTCAAAAGCACCTTCATTTGGGGACATCAGATCTGGATGATCGAGGATGGAAATATGGATTTCAGCAACAATAGTGGAGATAGATTGCAATGGTTGTGGTCCATTTCACCCACCTATTATGTCACCGACCATTTCAGCATGTCGGTCACATATTCGGTTGAATCGCGCTCGTTTTACGTATCTACTTCTGCCTTGGGAGCAGAAAACGGACGTGGCCGATCTTTCAACTATAATTTCCACTCTTTCTACGTAGGTTTGAACTATAATTTCTAAGCATGAAAAGTATCCTTGCAATAGCGTTTTCCGTGTTGGTTTCCTTGGGTGTCTTCGGACAGTCGTCAGAACTGCAAACGGCTTTCAAGAGTAGCTATACAAAAGAGTCCAACAGCGACTTTTCTGGGGCGATCAAAGACCTGAAAGCGGTTTATAGCGAAACATCTTATGAACTCAACCTGCGCTTGGGCTGGTTGCATTATTCGGCAGGTCTTTTCACCGAATCCATGAGCTATTACAAAAAGGCCATCGACCTGATGCCCGCTTCGGTTGAGGCAAAATTTGGCTATGTGTATCCAGCAGCGGCAGTTGGAAATTGGGATCAGGTAAAATCGCAGTACGAAGACATTCTGCGCATTGACGCCAAGAACTCGCAGGCGCATTATCGTTTGGGATTAATTTTCTACGGAAGAGAGGAATTCGATAAGGCGCTTCAGCACTTTCAGGTCGGTTTCAACCTCTATCCGTTCGATTACGATTTCAACCTGATGATGGCTTGGACGAGCCTCAAAATGGGCAAAATGCGTGAGGCCAAAGTGCTATTCAATAAGGTGCTGTTGCTTTCTCCAGATGATGAATCTGCGATTGAGGGATTGGGTCTGATCAAGTAAGACCTAACGCAGTTTTCCAGCAATAAAACCCGTGGTCCAAGCGGCTTGAAAGTTATAGCCGCCCGTAATTCCGTCAATGTCCAGCACTTCTCCAGCGAAGTAGAGATTCGGTACAACGCGACTTTCCATCGTATTGAAATTCACGGATGAAAGGCTCACGCCTCCACAGGTCACAAACTCTTCCTTGAAAGTGGTTTTTCCGCTCACAGAATACTCATCGTTTGTGAGCGTGTTCACCAACTTGTTCAATTGTTTCTTGCTCAATTCGTTGGCTTTTTTCTCTGCTGGAATTTCGCTTCGCTGAAGCAAAAACAGCCACAACCGATCGGGTAATGTGAATGGTTTGATGTTCGAGATCTGCTTGTTTGGATTTATTTCCAACGCTTCTCTCAAGGTTTCCGAAGCCTTTTCGTAGTTCGGTTCACCAATCCAATTCACTTGAACGTTGAACTGGTAGCTCATTTCGCTCAGAGTGCGCGCGCCAAAGGCAGATAGTTTCAGAACCGCTGGGCCGCTCATTCCCCAATGGGTGATGAGTAACGGTCCCTGTGCTTTCAGCTTCGTTCCTTGAATATTGACCAATGCGTTGTCTGAAACCACGCCCATCAATTCCGTAATCGATTCATTGGGCATATTGAAGGTGAAAAGCGAGGGAACGGGCTCAACGATCTCGTGTCCCAACTTTTCCAGCCAATCAAACCCCGTTCGCTTTGGAGAACCACCTGTGGCAACAATCACTTTGTCGAAACGCTCTGAATCACTTTCTGAAAAACTCAACCTGATTCCACCTTCAATTGATTCAATGGCAGAAACCCCAACTCCAGTTCGAATTTGAATTCCAAGTCGTTTGGTTTCATTCAACAGACAATCAATGATGGTCTGCGAGTCATTTGACGTGGGGAAAACCCGATTGTCGGGTTGTGTGTAGAGTTTCACGCCACGTTTTTCGAACCACGTTTGTGTGTCTCGATTATTAAAAACCGAAAAGGCTTTCTTAAGCTGTCTTTCGCCTCGTGGATATCCCTTGGCCAGTTCGGTAATGGAATCGGTTCCGTTGGTGACGTTGCATCTTCCACCTCCCGAAACCTTCACTTTGGCCAACACCTTCTGCGATTTCTCGAAGATGGTAACAGAGGCATTCGGATGATTCTCCCTCACGTGAATGGCAGCGAAGAATCCAGCGGCACCACCTCCGATTACGGCAACTTTCATGTTGGCGAAGGTACGTGCGTTGAGTTGTTCAGCTGCGCTTCAAAATACCGTTGAATCGCATCTTGAAATAGCTTTCAAACGCAGCCTGAAGATTCAGCCCTTTGGAAGTGAGGTATTCGGGATTGGTCAGCGCATCGAAGAAAAGTTCGTCACTCAATACCATCAGGTCAGGATTGATGTCTTCAAACGTTCCGTCCTGGATGCCGCTGATGTAAAAGGTTCGCAGTTCATTCAAAGCCATTAGTTTGAAGGAGTTGATAAGATTCCACAGGTCTGGATAGATCTCTTTCAGGTCGGAGAGGAAAACGTTACTCACATCTCCCAAATGTTTGGAGATATAGGCAACAGCCAGCACATAGCGTTCTTGATATGTCTTTGATGGATCACCGAGAATTGGAACAAAATGCTTCAGGTCGTTCAGCTTCCGCGCAATGACCAATGAAACGATCTCGTGGTGCGATTCGAAGTGCTTGTAAACCGTGGCTTTCGATTTTCCAAGAATGGAAACAACCTCATCGATCGGTGTTGCTTTAATGCCGTTCTGGATGAAGTAGGGCAGAAGCTGTTCAATCCAAGCATCCCGTTTTATCGGGTCCTTAATTCGTTTTTTCGCTACAGATTGTCTTCCCATCACAACAAAGGTAAACTAAAAATGAAAAATAGTTTACTAATGGATTTTTCTTTCTACTTTAGTGTCAACCAAATTTTACTCATCATGCCAAAATTCAGAGCACTTAAATACTTGTTTGTCTTTCTGATTCCCGTTGTCGGATTCTATGCGCTTTATGAGAAGGGAATGTGGTCGTGGTTTCTTCCTGTTTTTGTTTACATCATGATTCCGATCATTGAGTTGATCAGCAAAGGCTCAACGGTCAATCTCTCTGAAGCCGAGGAAGAAGTGGAGCGAAATGACAGGATCTACGATTACTTGGTCTATGCGATCGTTCCGGTACAATGGGCGCTGTTCATTTTCTTCATGTATGAAGTGAGCCAACCCGATCTGGCTGCTTATGAAATTGCAGGTATGACCTTTACGATGGGCATCGGCTGTGCGGCATTTGGGATAAATGTGGCGCACGAACTTGGTCACAGAAAGAAGAAATCAGAACAATGTATGGCGAAAGCGTTGCTCTTGACAGCTCAGTACATGCACTTTTTCATCGAGCACAATCGAGGACATCATAAGAATGTAAGCACCGAAGAGGATCCAGCAACAGCACGATATGGCGAGGTTTTCTACACGTTCATTTTCCGTTCGGTAATAATGGGTTATCTCTCTGCTTGGACCTTGGAGGTTGAACGTCTGCGAAGGAAAGACCTGCCTTGGTACCATTGGAGCAATGAGATGATATTCTACGCTTTCTGCCAGACCGGTCTGTTGGTAGCTGTTGCAGTCATTTTCAGTGTTCCGACCATGCTACTGACATTGACGGCCTCGGTCATTGGTTTCTCTCTTCTTGAAGTGGTCAACTACGTTGAGCATTACGGTCTTGCCCGCCACAAAACAGAAAAGGGTTTTAAGAAAGTGCTGCCAATTCATAGCTGGAACAGCAACCATCCTATGGGAAGGCTGCTGCTTTTTGAGCTGACCCGACACAGCGATCATCATTACAAAGCAAGTAGGAAATATCAGGTTCTACGTCACTTTGAGGATTCACCTCAAATGCCGACCGGTTATCCAGGGATGATCGTGTTGGCGCTGGTTCCGCCACTTTGGTTTGCGGTGATGAATCCGCGTGTGAAGGCGTTGCAGGAACAATATCCGGATGACCTGAGAATTCCTGTGGCGCAGGCGGCTTAGGAGTGTTCGTACTTTCCTAAGAGTTCGTTAACAAGCGCAACATACGCATCGGCAGCATCTTCTTGAGACATACCGCTTTTGTCTTTCCAAGCCTTCCATTTGAACTGACCTTTCATGTCAAACATACCTGGTTTGGAAGTTCTATTGTCCCCAACAGTGGCCTGTTTGAATAACCCATAGAGATTCAAGAATTCCTCATTCGATGGGCGTTCGGTAAGGGTTTTCAGGCGCTCAGCTGCTTCTTCTACGTTGCTCATTGATATATCAGTTTGAACGTGCAAATTAAATATCGAAAGCATTCCGATAGGCCGACTATCGTGCAAAGGTTGCGGGTCACCAGTAGTCAGTTTTCAATATCTGAACATCAGGCTGCTCTAAAAGGTAATTGGGAACGGAGTCATTGTCCAATACCGCCATCAACAGTTCTTTTTCTCTCAACTCTTCAACCTGTGCTTTGGTAGGATAGCCCGGATGCGCATCTCTCAGTTCGGTGAAGAACAATGCAGGAACCTCATCCCCTCGTCTGCAATTAAAGAGCACCGTGCGTTCCATCTCAGGCACAGAATCGTTGAGTTGCTTGAAAATGCGAGTTGAACGTTTGCGCTGCGCGATGAAATCGTTGCGGTTCTTACCTTTCATGGTCAGGTCTTGCTCAATTCGTTTCAGATCCAGATCCCACAGGCAAACCATTGATAGAATGACCGTTGTAAATAGAACCGAGTAGATCGGTCTTGTACTCATCTTAGGATTGATGACCACCCATTTGAAGAACGTATCGATGGTTGATCCCAAAATAATGAACACCAGAAACGAGATGCAATAGGTGAACGCGATCATTTTTGATACGGCCAAACTGAACAACCCATAAACGATGATCATGGAAACCAGCATGAATATGCGGTATGGCGTGTTTTTCGTATTTCGGAGAAAGATGAGCGTGAGCAAGATGAAAACCCCGAAACTCAACTTGTAGATGTCTTGAAATTTATCGAAGTGGTAGCCGAACGGTTCTCCATGACCTTCCACGACTTCGAACAGGTGCTTGGAGTTGTACGCATATTCAAACCTGCTCAATTCTGGGAATTCGTTGAGAATGTAAAGTTGCCAAGGCAAAAAAACTACAATACAAACGCCCAATGCGGCCAACATGTGCAGGTAACCGGGTTTGGATTTACGTTTTTGGCCATCTAAGAGATGAACGATGCCCCAACCAGCGAATACAAGCAGTCCAGTAAGCCATTTGTTGAGAATGGCAGCTCCAGAAAATAGACCGATCAAGAGTGCCCATTTCCATTTATTGCCGATGCTTGCATGTTCGTATTCAAACCAGGCCCAAACGCTACATGCAACATAAAACAGGAAAGCCGTGTCGTTATGGTCGGTGTGAATGCTGCCCGTTGTCAGTCGTAAACCAAAAAACGACATGGCGTAGAGCAATGCGCCATAATAGCCTGCTTTACGGTTGAATCCGATCTGCCCTATTCTGAAAATGAGCAGTACAACCAGTGCCGACATGATGATGCTTGGCAGACGCATGGCAGTTGTGTGCACTCCAAAAAGTTTCATGCTCAGTGCCATCTGCCACAGGAACAAGGGTTGTTTGTGCAGCCATTCACGACCGTATGTCCAAATGAACGGGTCATAACCAAGAGTAGGATTGGCAAAAAGCATCGGGTGGAACGGATCGCTCATCATGTTCTTTGCGACCAAAGCATGAAACTGCTCATCCCAAAGAAAGAGGTGATCGGATACCTCGGCCAAGAATACGCGTATGGAAACAGCCCCAAGCAACAACAAGGCAACGGCCAATTTATCTTTTGGTGTTGCATGAAATAGAATGATGCTGATCAGTGTAAGTAGAAATCCCAACCCTAAGTAAAAAAGCTGATGGTCCCTGAAATTGCTCTTGATGAGTGGCTTTCTTTTCTTGACGATCACAAATTTCGTGGCATCCTTCATGCTGTCGGAAGTGGCGGTCAACCTTTCTTCCGAATCTGTTCTGACAAATTTGTCATTGCTCGATTGAAAGATCACATGTTCGTCCTCGGTCGTTATCATCTTGAAGACTGCGTCTTCTGTGAGATACACTCCGTCCGCAATCAGTTTGGCATTTGTACTTCCGTCTAATTTTACCAATCGACCTGAATGGGAGCTGATGGTCACTTGTCCATTGGACAGTTCAGAAAGGGTAAAGTTCTCCCAAGTTTGTGCATGGTCTCGGTTCGCCCGAAGTTCACCACTCTTAAATCCATCGGCACTTACGTACTTGCCACAAGGATGCAAGATGACCACCTCGTAATTAGTCCCAAAGTTGAACAAATGACCCATCTGCTGACAGGAGGCCAGCATTACTGACAGAAGCAAAGCTGTCAGCGTCAACCATCTTACACGTATAACCGAAGGACGCATTTTCATATCACGATAATCGGAATGGCCCATTCAAATAGCGTATTAATCTGCCTGCATTTCGGTTCAGCCACTGCAGTTTTCGTTTCCGAAAGTTTGGATGAACCTTACATTTGCGCCAAATATCGCATAAGAAATGGGAAGAGCATTTGAATACCGGAGAGCAGCAAAGGAAAAGCGCTGGGGCAACATGTCGCGTGTGTTCCCGAAACTCGGGAAGGCCATCACCATGGCAGCAAAAGAAGGTGGTCCCGATCCGGACATGAACGCTGCGTTGCGCACGGCCATTGCCAATGCCAAGGGGCAGAACATGCCCAAGGCAAACATTGAATCGGCCATCAAGCGTGCAACGGGTAAAGATGCCGCTGACTATACGGAGATCAATTACGAAGGCAAAGGACCACATGGCGTTCTTGTGTTTGTAGAATGCGCAACCGACAACACCACGCGTTCCGTGGCCAATGTCCGTTCCTATTTCAATAAGTTCGATTGTTCGTTGGTGCCGAATGGCTCATTGGAATTCATGTTCAGCCGTAAGGCGGTTTTCGAGATCAATAAGACCGAAGGAATGGACATTGAGGAGATGGAGTTGGAGCTGATCGATGCCGGTTTGGAAGAGATCGTTGACGATGGCGATACCATCTACGTTCATGGCGATTACACCCATTTTGGAAGTCTCGCTCAGGCGCTTGAAGCCATGGGAATTGAAGTGGTCAAGGCCAGTTTGGAGCGTTTCCCAACCTCACCCGTTGAGTTTACGGATGAGCAGATGGTAGACATCGAAAAGCTCATTGACAAACTTGAAGATGACGATGACGTTCAGGCGGTTTATACCAACATTGCCTGATTCAGTTCGCATTCTTTTTGGGCCTTTTCTTCTTATTGTAAATATCGGGTAGTTCGATGGTGTCGCCTTTTGAGGTGATCACTTCCAGATCATAGCGGAAGATAACCTTGGTTCCGATCGGAGCGGAGTAGTAAACGTACCAAGCATCTGTCTCCGAGCAACCGACACAGCCATGTGAGCAGGGCTTCCCGAGCGTTTCAGGGTTTGTGGTCGGATGGATCAGATCTCCAGGTAGCATTCCATCCAATTCAGGTTCCAACCACGGTATCTGAGGCATCTTGGTGTATTTGCCGTCATCTCTTCGCGTAGCGTAATAGCGTTTGCCCGTGGTCGGATTCACATAATAAGGGTCGCGGGCAATCCGAACAATGGATCCGATTCCTGTAACGGTTCGAAGATCGGCCTCGCGACCGGCAGTTTTCATGTATTGCTTGTCGTTACGGCCAACACGCACCTTACATTCTTTAATGGTTTTCCCATATTCCATAATGCGAAGATTGAACTCTGGAATGTTCACATCGATGACCGTGTTTTTCAGCCTTTCGGAAATCGAATCACTCATCAGGCTATCGGGGATCATCAGCACACTTCCTTTCGGTAGAATGACCATTTCCTTCTGATCCTCAATGAAAATGCCGCGCGCCTTTTGTGTGTAATAATCTGTGTTTGCCAGCGTATCAATCACCCAAGGATTCGTCCGTATGAGAAGATGCTCCGTTATGGGCCAATTGTATATGGTGTCGTAGCGTGCCACCAAACTGTCCATTACATGGAAGTAGTTCTTCATCAGCACATCTTTTTGAAATGTGTCTGTGAAAAATTGTTCTCGAACCATCTTCACAGGAGCAATGCTGTCGCTGGAGGTTGCTGCATTATGCTCAATTGGCCGCTTTTCATTGCATGCCGCCAACAGCACCATCAGACCCATGATCGGCAAACGAAATTTCATACAGGTAAAATTATTGGCTTTTGGCCGATGTGCAGGACGAAATTGCGACCGTGATCACATACGGTGAACCGACCTTATGTAGCTTCGTGTCCGATGAATTTCAGAACCGTCCTGTTTTTATTGCTTCTTGCTGTCGGTCAGGCCAATGCGCAGAGTGGCTTCTCAGGCGGAAATCAGATATGGACGCAACTGCTTCAGAAACACGTGGATGATAGAGGTTGGGTCTCGTACCGAGGATTTCTGAACGATACGGCAATACTGAACAACTATCTGCTTTGGCTTTCCTCCAATCCGCCAAGGTTATCTGCTGACAGCGATGAAAAACTCGCATTCTGGATCAATGCTTACAATGCTTTTACGGTCAAGTTGATCTTAGACCATTATCCTGTTTCCAGCATCAAAGACATTAAGAACGGTGTACCGTTTGTCAATTCGGTCTGGGACATCAAATTCTTTGAAGTAGGAAGCGAGGAAATGAGTTTGAACGCGATCGAACATTCCATTTTGCGAAAGCAATTTGATGAACCAAGGATCCATTTTGCCATCGTCTGCGCTTCCATGTCGTGCCCGCAATTGCGCAACGAAGCCTATACGGCAGACAAATTGGAACAACAATTGACAAACCAGGCGGTTCGATTCATAAATGATACGACCAAGAATGTTCTTGCACGTGAAAAGTTACAGCTTTCGGCCATATTCAAATGGTATCGGAAGGATTTTACGAAGGAGATCAGCTTGAAAGAATACCTTCGGAAGTACGCCAAAGAGGCGGTGAGCGAGAAGGCCAAAGTGAGTTATTTGGATTATGATTGGAGTTTGAATGGAGAATAAACTGATATTCGGATTGATCTTGTTGCTTCCGCTCATCTCTTGCGGACAGAAAAACACCTCGTTGGATGAGGAGGTGAAAACGCTTTACAGGAACACGGTTCCAATTGCGCAGATGACGGATGTGGAAAATTGGAAAAATGCCAAAGTTTTGGATTCGCGCGAGAAAGAGGAATATGACGTGAGCCATCTTCCAAATGCGGAGTTTGTCGGTTACAACGACTTCGACCTAAGTTCTGTCAAAAGCATTCCGAAAACAGACACCATCATTGTTTATTGCTCGGTCGGTTACCGAAGCGAGCGGATAGGTGAAAAGTTGCAAGATGCCGGTTATAAGCATGTTTATAATCTGTACGGAGGCATTTTCAATTGGAAAAACCATGATGGCGTAGTTGTGGATGACCAGAACGATACCACCCAGAAAGTTCACACTTACAACAAGGATTGGAGTCGGTTTCTTACCAAAGGAGAAAAGGTCTATTGATAGGTGAAAAACCTTGTGATTTCCAATGAATCATGTACCTTGTACAAGTTTTAAACCTAACTTCAACAGTCTATGAGTTCTGAAGAAAGCGCAAACATGCTTGGGTCGCTTGATGATCAAGTATCGGGTCAGTTCGAGGTTAACGACCGAATGAGAACGTACCTTGCCGAAACTGGCAAATGGGGTAAGTTCATTGGTATTGTCGGTTTCGTATTCATTGGTTTGATCGTATTTGCAGGTCTTGCAATTACCATAATGGGAAACTCTTTTCCCGGTAGTGAAGATAGGCCGATAAATATGGGCGTTTTCGGTATTGTTTATATCATTATGGGAATCATTTACCTGTTCCCAACACTTTATCTGTACCGTTTTTCAAGCAAAGTGGTGGATGCCGTCAAGCATCTTGATACCATGGGTTTGGAGGCAGCATTTATGAATTTGAAGTCGCTGTTCAAGTTCTTTGGAGTCTTCACGGCAATCGTTATGGGACTCTATGGTCTCATTTTCGTTGGAGCGATCATCGGTGGTGGGTTTGCTGCCCTTATGAAGTGATAAGAGACCTTGGTGGGTTTCGTTCCCTTTGCAGAGAACACCTAAGACAACGGATTCTTCTCAATTGTAATGAGGTAATCCTGTTCGCGTCTATTATAGAAGAACTTCCGTCTCACCTCGCGCTCACTTGATTCGTAGAAATAGGAAACGTGTTCTTCCTTGTTCGGGTCATTTCGGTCTATCCATTTCACCGTGTAGCTATACTTTTCGTCCGAAACGCTCTCACGCTTCAGGTGATGGATCATTTTCTGAAGGACATCGATTGAACTCGTTCCGCGTGTTTGATGCAACAGAAAAATGGCGCCATTCCGAGCGTTTCTGGTGTAGAGGTCAAGCATAATGCTGTTGTCGGTGTCATCAATGTCCACATGGTAATCGAAATGCACCGTATTGCGGTTGTCCTCAAAGATCAACGTCATGATCTTTCCTTCCAATTCAAATCGTTTGTCCTTCTGCCTCATCAGATTCGTTTGTCCAAAGCTAAACAAACCAAGAATTCGGATGTTTCTGCTTTGTCGATAATGTGATCCACATTACACAAACCAACATAACCCAACATATTTTTGGACACCTCTAAACCACGAAATTGAAAAAAGAACTTCTATCAATTGCCATTGGGTCTGTCGTATTGACCTCAGTATTTACTGGTTGTAGCGACCATTCCGCAACACACCAACAGAATCAAAATGCGGCTGAATTTGCGGAACACATGCGATTGGATGGTCTTGTGGCCGAAAAGGCAAGAAAGATATTCAAACCGCTTTCTTCGGTGGCAGAGAATTCTGAGAACCCTGTTACCGAGCAGAAGGTGAAGCTGGGGAAGATGCTGTACTTCGACAAACGTCTTTCCAAAGAGGGAAATATCAGTTGCAACTCTTGTCATAATCTGAGTACAGGTGGTGTGGATCATTTACCGACCTCTCCTGGCGACAATGGAGGTTTCGGTGACCGCAACTCACCAACAGTTCTGAATGCGGCTTTCCACACAACTCAATTCTGGGATGGTCGCGCCAAGGACGTGGAGGAACAGGCAGGCATGCCAATTCTCAATCCAGTTGAAATGGCAATTCCGAGCGAGGCATTTTTGGTTGACCGTTTAAAGGGAATTGACACATATAGGAATCTGTTTGCGGAAGCATACCCGAATGAATCATCTCCTATCACCTATACCAATCTGCGAAAAGCAATTGCTGCTTTCGAACGCACGCTTGTTACGCCTTCTCGCTTTGATGCGTATTTGGAAGGAGACTCAAAAGCGTTGACCATTGCCGAGAAAGAAGGACTGAGGGCGTTTCTGGATGCTGGCTGCATCACGTGCCATAATGGGCAAATGGTCGGTGGAAATTCGTTCCAGAAATTCGGGCAGTTCAAAGACTACTGGAATTATACTGGCAGCGAGAAGATCGATGAAGGATTGTATGCCATCACTAAAAATGAAGCTCAGAAATACATGTTCAAGGTGCCAAGTCTGAGAAATATTCACGAAACAGGACCTTATTTCCACGATGGCAGCGTGAGCGACCTGAAGGAAGCAGTAAGCATTATGGCGGAGGTCAATCTGAACAAGAAGTTGAGCGATGCGGAGGTGAATGACATTGCCACATTTCTCCAATCACTTTCTGGCGAACTTCCAGAAGGAGCAGCCGATGAGCCGAAAGAGCTGGCCTCCGCTCATTGACGGCTAAAGACAGCCGTGATCCTGGGCTGAACGATAATCGTTGTTCGGGAAACAGAAGCCCGAAAGAACGTGATCCGGTGTATAGCGTTTCAGATTCCGATCGTAAAGACCGAATTCGATAAACGCGCTGATTGCTGATATTTCTGCTTGTGTAAGACCAAGCGGATGAAAGTCCTCGGCAAGTTGAGACGCGGGTACTTCCGAATTTTCAGCAACCGCTCTGTTCTTGTATTTCACCACCTCTTCCACGGAGTGAAAAGAAGCCCCGTGCCCGTAAAAACGTGATTGGATAAGATTGTACAATTGCGGCACTTTGAACTTGTAGTTGTCCTCCTCTTTGCCTGTAAATCCACCGCGTCCGAAATTGATGGTCTCGTCCGGGAAATTGGTGAAATACGTACCGGCACCGCCCAGATCGTTCACCCCCAAGGCATAGAAATCCATGGAGTTCAAGGCTGGGCCGTTGTGGCATTTGTAGCATTCGGCCTTGGTAAAGAACAGTACGGCTCCACGCTTTTCCTGTTCGCTCAAAGCCGCTTTATCGCCATTCAACCACTTTTGAAATGGAGCTTCGGTTGCAAGTATTGTGCGCTCGTATGCCGCCAAGGCCAGACCCACATAAACGTTGCTCATCAGGGTATCATCTCCCAACGTTCCGAAGGCAGCTTCGAAAAGTGGTCGGTAACCTGTTTGGTCGTACAGTTGCTCGGTCATGCCCTGTCGATGCACAATTACACCGGCTATGGCCTGCGTTTCCGTTCCTTCAAAACCCAGATGATTCCACGTTTTGGGTGTGTTCTCAAACCATTGCGATTCGGTCCCAGCGTTCAGATGTGTGCCTCCGAACTGTCCGTTCCAAAGCACGTTGGTCTGATAGGCAATGTTCAGTACAGATGGTGTTCGTATGGGTTGCACATCGAGCTCGGCCACGGCATATTCCGGGTTCGGATAACGTCCTTCTCCATGCAGTCCGAAACCCATTCCGCCTTCAGAGATCCCTTGCGGGAGATTTGCCTGAAAACCGCCTTCGGCATGATGGCAACTTGCGCAACTGTACGTAAATCGTCCTGCCTCATTCATCGGGTTTGTGGCCAATCCCGACTCGTGATAGAGCATCTTGCCCAATTCAACTTTAGCTGCCGTCAATGGGTTCTTCGGATCCTGTGGAATGGCATCCA
This sequence comes from Flavobacteriales bacterium, assembly GCA_016124845.1. NCBI lineage: Bacteria > Pseudomonadati > Bacteroidota > Flavobacteriia > Flavobacteriales > Flavobacteriales bacterium. The sequence continues at coordinate 38,580 of WGMW01000040.1, read as the reverse complement.
TACTTGTTGGGAGCTTGTAGAAATCTGCACCCACACCGTTCGAGGCGTTCAGCAATGCCTCATCCAAAGCGGCATCCAACACGTTGGGTTGGGTCGTATCATCCGTAATTATGGAATCCTCCTGACAGCCGATAAAACTGAGCGAAACAAGAAGCGCAAGCGTCCAAGTAAGACGTTGATTCATGGTAGTTTGGAGTTGAACGATGCAAAGAAATAGAACTTCCGTGCATGCTGACTGACGTACGGCAGTTTATTCGGTCAACTGCGTTTTTACCAATTCATAAAGTCCATCGAACGAACTGGCGCGCCCGATCCAACGGAGTTCGCGGTCAAGCAGAATGAGTGTGGGAGTGGAGGTGACACCGAATTCCTTCACGTATTTGCTGTCCCAACCGTCTGTGTCGATCACGTTAAGCCACCGAAGATTGTTCTGGTTGATGGTGTTGACCCAATCCGTTTTGGATGTGTCGAGCGAGACCGCGTACACACCCAATTTGCCTGGAAGCTCATCGTACAATGCTTTCAGTTTTGGTATCTCGCGGATGCAATGCGGGCACCACGATGCCCAGAAAACCAACACGTTCAGGTCTCCTGTTAAGGCTGTAAGCGGAACGTTATGGCCTGTCTGGTTCTTGAGTGTGATGCTCGAAACCACGTCACCTTCCTTGAATTTCACGGTCTGCGAGATCTTGTCCAGCGTTTCCTGTGAGAGAGGTAGGTCGCAACTGCCCAAATAGTTGCGACTGATGTGGTCGACATATTCGGCAGCACCCTTATCCGTGAAGAAATCGATGAGCAGATCAATGACGAATGCCTGCACTTTCGGGTTCATGTTCGGCATGTTCAGAAGTTTGTCGATAGCATCTTTCACGCCTTGTTCCGATCGTTCGGTATAGCTGTAGAGGTATTCGAGAATTTTGTTGGATAGGAACGGATTGGTGATGATCCGTTCATCATCAAAAGGGATCATATCGAAATAATGGACATGATTGAACGCAGGGTCGTTGTCGTACTCTTTCTGCCATTCGGGTTTTTGAGAGCGGAGCGGAATTTTATCCAACGGAACCAACACTTCGGCCGTGTAGCTTTTTGGAAAAAGATTATTCAGAAGGTCGAGCGAATGGTTGTACGCTTCGGCAGTTCGATGGTAATGATCCGTCATCAGATCGGTAATGGCATCATGCTTCGGGTCGAAGTCGGAAAGACGGTTCATGGTCATGGAAAGTGTGTCCATGCTCATGGAATAGGTGTCCGCCAAATTCAGCATGACATTGAATGCGTCATTTTCCTTTGACATGTCTGCTTTGAAAGCCATTCCTCTACCACTTTCGTAAATGTGTGCGGTGATCGGCTCCTGCCCAACCAACACAAACTGAAACGTTTCCAGCGTGCTGATACCGACCGCGTACACGCCATCTGTGTAGCGCGAATCGTAATTGAAGGTCACTTCCGCTTCGCCACGATAGCGCATGCTGTCCAGCGGAATTTCCATATCGCCCAAATATTTGGACACGCGGATAACACTTCCGACAGGTTTCGTATCCATTACCAAACGCAATTGCGCCTGAGCGGTAAACGCACCGAAAAAAGTGAGCAGGAAAAAGATGTTCTTCATGCAATGGCAATTAGAATGATGGATGCCACAGCCAGCGCAATGCCACCCCAATTGAGTTTTGAGAGCCGTTCTCTGAACAGCAAAATGGCCAGCAAGGTACTCAGAAGTACAATGCCTGTGTTGTTGATCGGGAAAACGATGGTGCTTTCCAGATTCGGGATGTTGAGTGCCATCAACAGAAAATGAATGGAGAAGTAGTTGGGAATGCCTAATGCAAATCCTGCTACAATGCTTTTGGTTTCCAGCGTTTCATTCTTGGAAAAGCGTTTGAACAGCAGCACGGAAAGTCCCACAAAGGCAGCCATCAAAAAGAGCGATGCGCTGAAGATCTCTACTTCATTCTCGCCCAATTGAGTTGTTTCCACGTATTTGAAAAACGTGTCGAGAAAGCCGCTGCCGACAAAGATCACCAACGGAAGGATGAGGAATTTGGGTTCGATGTGAACGCCTTTCTTCGGATAGGTGACCATGGCCACAGAAACTACGGCCGCAACCACTCCGACCAATTTCAGTCCTAAAAGACGTTCGCCATAAAGAACAATGCCCGCCACCACGGGAATGACCAGCGACATTTTATTGGCCACCGAACTGATGGCCACACCGACCTTTTGCGATGAGATGGCCATAACGTAGAACATGGCAATGAAAACGCAGCCAATGATCACGGCACTTGCCGTCCAAGGTTTGGAAAGCAGTTCGGTGGCAGAGTAGGAGACAGGCGACAGCAGAAAACCAAGCGAAGCCGCAACCATGTAATTGATGGTGATGGCCTGAAAGGTTTTCACGCTGAACTTGTCGAAGTACTTGAAAATGACCAGCAGTAACGATGACGAAAGGATGCTGAGTGCTAAGGGGATCATCGGTTGCGATAAATAAGCAATCGGTCGTCACCGATCATCGTTTCAGTTTCAGGCGTTTCCTGAATATTCAATGCGGGAACGCCATTTCCGATTTCCAATGGCGAAACAAATCGTCTGATCTCATCCCAAACATCGGCCTCGTAAAACGAACGGTGAAGCGTTGGCCCACCTTCCACGATCACGGATTGGATGTCTCGCTGATAGAGTTCCGATAGCATTTGTGAAAGATCGCGTGTATCTGTTACGGTCAACGTTTCGAATTTCTCATTTCTCATTTCCGATCTTGAGAACACGATCGTTTTCGAATCATCATTGAAGATTTTGGCCGTAAGTGGTGTTTCCAAGTTCGAATCGATAAGAATCCGCACAGGATTTCTGCCTCCGTATTTCCGTGTTGTCAAACTGGGTTCGTCCAAAATGGCGGTGTTCTTCCCGACCATGATCGCAGCTTCCTCCGAACGCCATTTGTGAACAAGGATATTCGAAGTTTCGCAGGTGATCTTCAATGCTGGTTCTGACGAATCCGTTCTGTTTCCATCGACAAACCCATCGGCCGTTTCGGCCCATTTCAGAATGATGTAGGGTCGTTTTTTCTGATGGAACGTCATAAAACGTCTGTTCAGTTCGATGGCCTCTTTTTCCAGCACACCGAGTTTCACTTCCGCGCCCGATTCCATCAGTCGTTTGATGCCCATTCCGTTCACTTTCGCGAATGGATCCAAGCAGGCCACAACCACACGTTTTATCTTCTTGCTGATGATGAGATCGGAACATGGAGGCGTTTTTCCGTAATGAGCGCACGGTTCCAAACTCACGTAAATGGTGGATTTCGGTAGCAACGACTGGTCTTCTACAGAGTTGATGGCATTCACTTCCGCGTGGTTGCCACCGTATGGGCTCGTGAATCCTTCTCCGATGATCTTGTCGTTATGAACAATGACGCTACCGACCATCGGGTTCGGTGCAGTTGTTCCCGCTCCGAGCAATGCCAGTTCAAGGCAACGCTGCATGTATTTCTCATCGCGTTTCACAGCACGTTCAGTCGATCCGTTCCAGCCAATTGTTCACAATTCCAACTACGTTCTTCGGTTTTTTGGCCCAATTGAAATGATTGTAGCCATCGTTCCTTGGGTCATTTTTTTCCAAGTGGATATGCTCTTTTTGGGCATATGAGAGTTTGTCGAGAAGATGCTCCACCGCGCCAACGGGCGAAAGTGAATCGCCTTGGTATGAAAGTGCCAGAACGGGGATTTCAACTTCACTCAGAGCTTTCTCGTAATCGAAGGAATCGTTCTTGAGAATGTAGTTGCCAGTTCGGGATTGTCGGCTCCAATCGCCAATAAGGCTTTTTGCCTCCGTGCCTCCGAATCCTACTTTCTTTCCAGGAAAATAACCAACTGATCGTGCCACAAGATTGGCGAACTGCGTACCTGCAAGAATTCGGTAGGCCGCCAAACCATCCCAACCTTTGTAATAGACGGAACAGGTTGCCGACAGAACAAGTCCATCGATTTTGCGTGAATTCCGCGCAGCGAAAAGGCAACTGAGCTGCCCGCCCAAGCTGTGTCCGAACAGAAAAACCTTCTTTTCGGGAAATGATTCTGAGACATGGTTCAATACGGTGGTGTACTCCTGTTGCAGCACATCCGCGTAGCTGAAGTCTACTTTTTTGGAAGGACGGATGCTTGAATGGCCGTTACCGCGCAGATCGGCCGTTATGGCCAAATGACCCGCCTGCGCAAGTTCTATTGCAAGCGGTTGGTAATAACTGGCATACACGCCCATAGCAGGAAAAACCACGAAAACCGAACTGGCTTCCGTGGTTTCTCCAAATTGATGCACCACCGTGGTAGTGCCATCGCTGTTCTCAAGTTCAACTGGAATCGGATTCACCGATTATTTGGTTTCGATACCCAAGTGCTCCATGACGGCCTTGGTCAGGTCATCCGCGTCTGGAGCGACCACTACGATCGAATTTCCTGTACCGTCAGATGAGTTCAATACATATTTATAGCCTTTTTGTGCGGCTACCTCATCCATGGCTTTCTCCAATTTCTTGGCAATGGGGTTCAGCAACTCCATTCGTTTCTGAAACAATTCCTTCTCATCTTCCCGGGCCTGTGTTTCGATCTTCTTGCGCATGTCGGCAATTTCACCTTCAGAAACCTTGCGGCCAGCTTCGGTCAGTTCGCCAGCACGCTCCTTGCGGTTCATTTCATCGATCTTACTGTTCAGAAACTTGGTGTTCTTCATCAGATTGTCCGATTTTTCTTTGCCGATCTTATCCAAGGTCTTGTTCATTTCCTGCGTTTCGGGCATGTTGTTCAGTACCATTTCCATGTACACATATCCGATCTTGGTGTCATTTTCCAAATTGGCCGAAATACCAAAAGCACCGAGCACCAGAATAATTGCCACTGCTACATTTTTCATCTCAAAAACGGTTTAGTTATTTGTAGCGCAATTTAAGAATCTGTTCATGGGTGCAGTGCTCATTCTTATAAGATCCATAGTTTTTATCGTGATGACACTTGGATGTACCATCACGGTGCTGCTCTTTTCTTGGCTTTTCGGACACCGTTTTGCGCTTGGTACGCAGCAGTTCTGGTCTCGTGTAATGCTGTGGACCTTTGGCGTGAAGACCATCATGCATGGACAACAACCCAAGGTCGGACTGATGATGTCCAATCACCAGTCGTACTTGGACATTTGGATCATTCCCAAGTTTGCCATAACGGTTTTTGTGGCCAAGGCCGAAGTGAGGAAGATGCCATTGGTAGGCTGGGGCGCAAGTGTTGTGGATACGGTTTACGTGGACCGCAGCAACAAAGAGAGCCGCAGAGCCACCAAGAATGAGATCGCGGAACGCATACGAAAAGGTCGCTCTGTCATTATTTTTCCTGAAGGAACCACAGGTAATGGAAATGGACTTTTGCCACTAAAACCCGGTATGTTCCATGTCGCGGCAGAAGAAGGATTTCCCATCATTCCGGTGGCCATTTTCTACGAAAACCCAGACCTTGCATGGGTTGGTGACGATAACATGGGGGCACATTTCTACCGCAATTTCACCAAATGGACAACTACTGCCCATATCGTTTTCGGAGAACCGATGATCGGCACCGATGGTGACGAACTGATGAACCGATACCAGCGTTGGGCAGAAGGGAAGTTGGAGGAATTAGGGAAGGACTTAGGGTCAACTTGAATCAGCTCATTCAAAACTATAATAGGACGCAGGCGGAAAAGGTCATTTTCATTTTTCCACTTCTTTGACGGTGATCACATATCTGAAACCCAGAGTGCAATGTGAACTGTCGGGATGCACAAAGGTTTTGGCGTTGACTCCTCCCACATTTTTACCAAGCAGCTCGGAATAACGTTCATCGTACCAGTTTCCACCACGGACAAGTTTGCCGTTTCGGTCATTTTTGGAGTCGAAGTATTTTTCCAGTTCTGAAAGCAGTTTCGTGTCTGGGGCGTTGAGTCTTTCCAGCAGTCGCTGTCGGATGTCGAAGATCGGTTTCCATTGTGTTTCGTAGTCGTCTCTCAGCCATTCAGAAACGTTCCCACCCATGAAGCAGATGCCGAGTTCATCTTGATTGCCATTCAAGAAAGCTGTTCTGTCTTTTCGTTTGATCTTGTTGATGTCGGCTTTGTACGTGTGAAATTGGGAGTCCACTGGATTATCGGTCAAAAGAAAAGGCCCGTTCAGTTCATTGATCAAAAGGTTGTCCCGATCGGAGATATATCTGGTTTTTCCACTTGCTGCATCAACACTATCCAATGCCTGAATACGAGTGTTTTTGATGGATAGATCAGTGATCCAACCTTTATCCGAAGTATGTTCGTAGCTTTCTGGAAAGATCCGTACTTCTCCTTTGTTGGAGGAACAAGTTGCGGCCATGTCCCACTGTATTTCGGTTGGCAACTCGTATAGAACACGATAAGGGCTGCCTTCCTTTGCCAATTGCAAGTTGTGCTGTTGGGTTTTCCAGTGCAAAAACGCACGGGCCTGTTTGTATGTGATGCCCACAACGGGATGTTCAGCAAAGGCTGGGTGCCAGAAATACATGGAGGTCATGGGTTCGTTGTAAGAATAACTGAAGTCTCTCACCCATCTCATCGTATCGGGATAGACATTGATGATTATGCGAATACTTCCCGTATCAGTTTCCTGCCAATACTCGTAGTTCACTTTTCTGGTATCAAATTCATGTCTTCTGTAGAATCGCTCGTGTTCCGGTAGGTATAGTTCTTCCAGGATTTCCATCGTTTCTGCATCATCATAGTCGATTTTGGCCTCCCAGTTGATGCGTTCATTCGGCTTTCCCTCATTGATCAGATAGTTTTCTCCCATCAGAAGATGGGCAATGGAATCTCTGACCCAATCATAGAACTCGTGGTATTCCCCATTGGTCACCTCATATTTTCGGAAGTAGAAGGGCGTCAGATATTCTTTTACCGGAGGAATAAATGACGTATCAATCTTTAAGAAAGTGTGGTGGTTCGAAGTCCGGATATCCTTTGGGTCTAAGTAAAAGCGTAGTGAATATGGCAGTATTGTTTTTGGAATCGGTTTCCAATCTGAATCATCAATTTTCTTCCAAGCATTATGGCCAAGAGAATCCCGTTCTGACGAAATGATTGATCTGAATGAATGATAGGTCACGGCCTTCTGTCCATAATCAAGGGTATTCAGATAGAAGTAAGGCTGTTCCACATCTTCTTCCGAATAGTTACCGATAAAACGAGCCTCTGGATTGAAGAAAACACAGTCATTGAATTTGAAGACAGGTGCCGTTATGCGGGAAGAATCTTTCCATTCAATAGTGGAAAGTCTGACAAATGGGGTATCAGAATGGTTGATGGCTAAGTCATCATTGCCGACACCTCTACTGAATTCACAACACTGGGAGAGGTAAATGGTTGAAGGATATTTTTCCCGGACATAAACCCCATCCAGAATGTTCTGACTCACGACCGATAAATCCAAAAGGAGAAGTAAGGTGGAAAACAGTAGAACTTGACGCATGTAACCGCAGGTTGATTTCATTGAACGGTCTTAGCAGTTCCATATTTTATTCGGTTGCTGCAATCTGATACTCAGACATACGGTGGTCTGAATTCATGCGAACTGAATCCGAGTAAGAACAAATGGGAATCATCCTTCCTTTGCATCTTACAACTAAAACCGCTTCAGCAGAATCTCAGATTGCTGTTTCAAGTTGTCTTTGGATAGAACGATCGATCCACTGACCATATCATGAATCGCTCTTCGGTGCTTGTTGCCACCAACTGTCAAAAACGACAACCAACCGAGCATGGCTTTCAGAAAAAACCTGAACACTGCCACGAAAAAGTTCACATTCTTATCTGGTTTGCTTCTGCGTTTCACTCTTAGGCCGATCAGGTAATGACCGAGTGTTCCACCGAACATTGAAATGAAAAAGGGCTCGTAGAGGTAAACCATGAAGACAAGGATGAACCCGCGAACGAATTCGGGTGAGTCCCCAAAATGGTCAAGGGTCTGTGCGGTGGCGGCAAAGACCAAAAGCATGATCAACAGGTCTACAAATACGGCCTGTACCCGTTTTATAAGCGAAGGGAACTGAACCTCATCAACATCCTCTTCTTTGTGTTCTTCCACAAGTCCATCGTCAAGAATGGTTGTTTCTCCAGGGGTCAACTTGGGAGCCTCCTGACCCAGCATGTTGTTGGTCCTGTAAAACTCTACGGGCTCTTCTTGACTGTTATTTTCCATCAGTCACTTCGTTTTTGAATCAAGAATTTCGTTGTTGGTCAAAGTAATAAAACTGATGCTATCATAACCATCCTTCTCAAACAGAATTCCAATGCTTCCATCTGGGAGAATGGCCATGCAACTGTATGCGAATCCGTCCTTATAAATGATCTTTCGATAAGGCCAAGTAATACCATCATCCAAACTTGCATAAATGGTTCCACGCATTCTTCTGGTGCGGTGGCGCGGATTGCAGAACAGGATGGTTTTCTCATCATAGCGAATGAGACTTCCCTGGCATTGCGGTTCTAAAAGTTCCTTGTCGTCCTCCACTTCGCTCCAGGTCTGGCCACCATCATCGCTGTAGGCGATCTTCCGCTTTCGGTTACCCGTTTCACTTCGGGCATTCAGCATGAGTCGGCCATCGCTCAGTTCCACCATCTGTACTTCATTGGCCCAACCACGCACTTTTTTCTTGTAGGGTGCAATTTCTCCCTTCTGCCAGGTCTGGCCGCCATCGTCAGAATAGACCGAATAGACGAACCATTTTTCCCACGGACCTTGATTGAAAGGCATCACCAATCTTCCTGCATGTTCACCTTTCTGTAGCTCCATGCCGATTCCCGGTCCGCTGGCAACAGAAGTTGCCTCAGGTCTTTTCACCTGCTGCGTGATGTCTTCCGGTTTTGACCACGAAACACCGTCATCATCCGAGTAAGTGACAAAGGTTTTGCAGATGCGGTTCCCATCCAGTCCGGGCATGGCGCTTTTTTCTCCGTAACCATCCGCGTAGCGCTGATACATGAGAATGATGCGACCATCAGAACGGACAACCGCTTCCGGGTTGTTCAGCGCGTTCCTGCCGTCTTCGGCAACGATTGAAAGCGCTTCCCATGTTTTTCCATTGTCAGAACTTCTCTTCAGTACAATGTCATTCTCAGAATTGTCCAAGAGGCTGGCGCGGCCTTCGGCAAATGCAAGAAGGACACCGTTTTTGGAGCACATAAGCGAAGGAATGCGGTAGTTTCTGTAGCCATCGGTTTTCTTGCTGAACACCTCCGTAAACTCCTGAGCATTTGCTTGAGATAGAAAGAATGTCAGCAGAAAAACGGCCATTCGCATGGCGTGAAGTTAATTCCACCGGTGGAATGATGCCCATCATAATTCCCAAATGCATCTCAAGTTACATTGCCGAAACAAATGGAATTTTATTTTTGGGGGACATTCAGCCTCCATACCTAAATTCTAAAAACAAAAGATGCTGAAAGTAAAGTACGTTATCCCCGTCATTCTTGTTTTCCTTGTAGCCGGTTGTAAGAAAGACGATGTGAACAACACCTACGAGACAACTCCATACGAATTCAATTTACCGCCAGGATTGCCGTCTATGGACGTATTCATTCCTGAAGACAATCCGATGACGGTTGAAGGTGTGGCCTTGGGAAGAAAGATCTTTTACGATCCGATTCTTTCTGGGGACGGAACAATGGCCTGTGCCAGTTGTCACAAACAGGAGTCCGGTTTTTCCGACCCGCATGCGCACAGCACGGGTATCGATGGAATTGAAGGAACGCGCAATGCGATGGCCGTTGTCAACCTCGGTTGGAATCAGTTCGGGTTCTTCTGGGATGGAAGAGCGAAGACGCTGGAAGACCAAGCGCTTCAACCAGTTGTCAACCCCATAGAGATGCACACGACCTGGCCGGAAGTGGAGGCCAAGTTGAACGCAAGCGAAGAGTACAAGACGCTTTTCAAGCAAGCATACGATGTAGATTATATTGATTCGATGACCGTAGTAAAGGCGATCGCCTCGTTTGAGCGGACGTTGATTTCTGGTAATTCACGGTTCGATCAATGGTACACGCAGCAGTCAATTCAATTGACAGACCAGGAACTGCGTGGCTATGTACTTTACAGTAGTGAGCAGGGAGACTGTTTCCATTGCCACACGCTGGGAGGTTTTCTCACGGACAACAAGTATCATAATAACGGTATGGATTCGGTTTACACCAATGATGAAGGCCGTTTCCTTGTTTCGGGAGACCCCATGGATATGGGACGTTTCAGAACGCCTACGTTGAGAAATATTGAGATGACCGCGCCATACATGCACGATGGTCGGTTTTTCACATTGGAAGAGGTTCTGGATCATTATAACGAACACATTCTGCGCTCTCCGACCCTTAATAATTTCTTGGACCTTCATCTCGACCCGAACCAGAACGAGGGAGGATTGAATCTGTCAGCAGATGATAAGGCCGCGCTTATTGCGTTCCTTAAGACAATGACCGATCCAGACTTCATCAATAATCCAGACTTTAGCGATCCGAATCCTTGAGGAATCTCCTTGGCATACTATTGATGGCATTGTACGGGCTCACGCTCGGGCAGGCATACATGCCTCATCTGAATTATTGGATGAACAAGGATTTCATTGCCTCCGTTCTTTGTGAGAACAAAGACAAGCCTGAGATGAAGTGCGATGGGAAATGCCATCTGAAAAAGGAGATCCGCAAAGCGGAAAATGAGAAAGAGGAAGGTCAGACCGTTTCTGTTCGAATGATGGTCGAGTTCTTTCAACCGATAAAGCAGTTCTCCCTGCGCGAACTATTTCTGCAAACGGAAAAGCACTGTTCCATTTATGGTGAAAATCCCATTTCGGGACACCTAACGTCTATTTTCCATCCACCACGCGTTTGGTTTTCATTTTAGGCTGATTTCCCTATTCGGGACGGTTTCCGTGCGGCCGAAAATGCACGGTTTACATTTACATTGAAATATGAAAACCAAACTATTTTTTGCAATGGCCATTGCGGCCGGAACCTTTGCCTTCAGCGGATGTCAGAAAGAAGGCTGTACCGATAAAAGCGCCACCAACTACGATTCGAAAGCTCAGAAAGACGATGGTAGTTGCGTCTACGCAGATACTACAAGCGACATTATGCTGCATTTCCATCCCATGTTGGGTTCTTCTGATTTTGCATACGATACGGAAGTGACCAACTGGGAAGGTCGTAAGATGAAGTTCACCAAAGCTCAGGTTTACTTGAGTGGATTCCATTTGAACAATGATGACGGCACCACCATGCTGCCAACCCAGTATCTGCTGACAAAGCCGGAGACCATGATGTATGATCTTGGGTCCGTTCCCAACACGCATTATCATGAGATCGCGTTCAGCGTGGGAGTTGATAGTGTTGCCAACCACAGCGATCCTGCAAGTTGGCCATCCGATAATGCGCTGTCGTCAAACAATCCCGACCATGCTTTTTGGAACTGGAACTCAGGTTACATCTTCATAGAAGTGGAGGGAATGGTTGATACAACGGCAGACATGAGCGGTTCGGCCAACGCTCCGTTCGTGTATCATATTGGTACCGATGCGTTGCGAAATGACCTTGTTTTCGCGCATCACATGGACCTTGATGGAGACATCACGATGATGGCGATGATCGATTATTTGGAACTCTTTAACGGAATTGATGTGCGGTTGAATCCAGACTCACACACCATGAATAACATGCCAGCGGCAATGGCACTCAGTGCCAATGTGCCAAATGCGGTTACCGTAGTGGAATAATCGGTTGTGGAAGGTGACAAAGGGCAGGTGGAATTGGTTCGCCTGCCCTTTCTTTGTATCATGAAACGTAGGTTTTCATACTTATTGGTGATGGCGGTAGTGCTTTCTGCCTGCCAAACAGATATTGAAGTTCCTGTTGACTATCAGAAGATTCCTGAGTGGTTCCCTGAGATGGATATTCCAGCAGAGAACGAACTGACGCAGGCGCGCATCGATCTTGGGAGAAAGCTATTCTACGAGAAGAAGCTTTCGCGCGATGAAAGCATTTCCTGTGGTTCGTGCCATCAGATCGATAAAGCGTTTACCGATGCCCAACCGATCGCTACAGGAGTTGAAGGCCGTTTGGGAATTAGGAACACGCCCACCTTGGCCAACATCGGTTATACCGAACGCATGTTCATGGACGGAGGCGTAAAGACGCTCGAATTGCAATCGCAATCGCCCATTTTCACCCATGAGGAAATGGATTTCACCATTGCAGAATTTCTGCTTCGCATTGCAGGCGATGCCGAATACCAACGCATGTTCAGCGAGGCTTATAGTCAGGAACCTGGCGCTTATGGTATTTCGCGCAGCATTGCGGCTTTCGAACGCACGTTCATCAGCGGAAATTCGCGCTTCGATCAATATGAATATCAGCATGATGAAACAGCACTGTCAGCTGCTGAGAAACGCGGGCGTGACGTCTTTTTCAGTACCAAAACAGGCTGTGCCGAATGTCATGTGCCTCCGCTGTTCACCAACTTCGAGTACGAGAACATCGGTCTTTATGAGCATTACGTGGATACGGGTCGCGCACGCATTACGGAATTGCCTGAAGATGTTGGCAAATTCAAAGTTCCCAATCTGCGGAATGTGGCTGAAACGGCTCCTTACATGCACAACGGAAGCTTTGCCACATTGGAGGAAGTGGTGGAACATTTCAACGCTGGCGGAGTGGGACACGTCAATCAGAATCCGCTGATCAGACCTCTTGGTCTGACCGAACAGGAAAAGGCCGATCTGGTGGCTTTCCTTCATTCGTTGACGGATGAGAGCTTCATGAACAACTCGGATTTCGCGGATCCGAACTGATCTTGCCACCCTCCTTCGAAAGGAGGGGTTGGGGGAGGTCGTTCGGAATCCCCATCTTTGACCCAAACTCAATTCGGATGAAACGCATTGGCCTATTTCTCTTCATGATCATCGCTTTTCTTACTTCGTGCAAAAAGGATGGGTGCATTGACCCTACCGCGCTCAATTACGACCCGAATGCGAAGAACGATGACGGTTCGTGCGTGTATCTGGTGGATAACCTGAATTTCAAATTCTACAGCAAGCTGGGAACGCAGGATTTCGCTTACGGCACCGAAGCACAGCTTTCCTCTGGAAGAAAGGTCAAGTTCTCGAAGGCGCAGATGTATCTGAGCGGTTTTACATTCAACGGTGCGGGCGGACCGTATGAATTGCTCGACCCGCACGTGTTGCTCCAAGCCGATGTTCAGGATTACAACCTCGGTTATCTTCCGTTAGGTGCATACACCTCATTCAGTTTTGCGGAAGGTGTAGATAGCGTGGCCAATCATTCCGATCCAGCCTCATTTCCGAGCTCCAGCGCGCTTTCGTCCAACAATCCCGATTACATGCATTGGGCGTGGAATTCGGGTTACATTTTTCTGGTGCTGGAAGGAACGGTGGACACCACCGCTGCCATGAATGGAAATACAGATGCAGCATTCGTCTATCATATCGGTTTGGATGAGAATTTGGTGGAAATGGCCTTTGCCAAAGACTTCAATTCGGTGGCAGAAGGGTTTACCATTGAGATGGATGTCGATTGGCTCAAACTGCTTGACGGAACAAATATGGTCGGTGCAGATACCACCCGCTCCACCCACACAATGGACAATCCGTCACTTGCGAGCTTGGTCATTTCCAATGTGGATGGAGCGTTCAGTTTGCATTGAAAAGAACCGACCTGAAACTTCCGTTGAAGGTTTCAGGTCGATTAAGAATCCCATTGTTGATTATTCAGATTCGATAAGAGACATTGCTTCTTCCGAATTTTCATAAAACATCTGCGGACTGCACGGAAACACAACGGCATACATTTCATTCCGAAGCTGTTCTCTTGCCATCAGTTTCTTGACGCGTTTCTGCTCTTTGATGTCGAATTTCTGATAGGCAAGGTCCTCTTTCAGATTTCGCTGCACGGAATAGTCTTTCACACGGTAGAGCAGTTTCTCCAATTCCGTTTCTGGGATGTATTCCAGCGTCACCGAACCATAATCTTTGGGCTTGGCCTTTTTGATGTGATGGATGAAACTCTCCTCACCCTTGAATCCGATGCACATCACATCATAAGCAAACAGCTCGTTCAGTTTTTCAGAGTATCTGTTTCCATTCTGCGTCATGCGCTGGAAACTATAGAGGTTATCTGGGAGCATGTACACCAGCACGCGATCAAATTCGGCCGCATTGGCAATTTCCAAACTGATCGGTTCGTATTTGATCACTGCACGTTTTCCGTTTTTGTCGGTATAATCCAATGTGGTTCTGTTGGTGGTTGATTCGGCTACCGCCTGATCCACGTTCTTCCAGCCAGGAGTTGTGACAATGGCATTGTTCCGAGGACGTACGGTTGTTGGTTTATAGCCCAATTGTCGGTATGCTTCCTTCAAATTCGTTTGGAACTCCTCAGACCAGTTTCTGAGATATCGCTCGGCTTCGGCAGAAGTGTGACTATTTCGTTGTTCCTGTGCCTCGCGAAGTTTCTTCAGATTCTCCTCGTCATATTGCTTGCGCACAAGCTGAATCGCTTCGGCTTCCATTTTCGCTTGGCGATGGTAGTAACCTTTCAGAAACTCCGCGTACTTGTTATCGGTTTCCACACGGCCATCACCACGTCTGGCGAATTCCCAGAATTTGTCTTCTGCAGGCAACTCAACGCTGGTAACACCTATAGTGTCGTCAGCATAGTACTCAACCCCAGAGTAACCTATATGCATAGAACCTCTTTTCTGTGCAACTGCTGAATCTAAGGTGCAAAGACGCTTATCCAAATTGTTCACGTAGTAGTCCAAGATCCATTGGTCGCAAGTACCATGAATATGGGCCAAGCGCTCTTCAAACTCCTCCGTTGCCAAATTGGTGTTGTTGAATTTCTCGTTCCAAATGGTTTTGATGGAGGCAGGGTTGATGCCCTTTAATACATCTTCTTCAGCATACGATTGGTCACAACCGAGATTGGATATTTTCAAATTCCCTGCAAAAGGAGGAAGAGTAGCTCCTTCATTAAACAGTGTAAACTTTACTGATACTTCAAGGTTGCAGGCGGCCTCATTTAGTTCAATTTCTTGCCAAAAGGTTGCATCATTAGTGAAAGCAAAAACATCTTTTCCGGCTACATTATAGCTTTTAATGTTTTCTGAGTATCTCAAATCCAATATTGTGCGATAGTTGGAATTTTCGACAAAGTCAATGATCAATGGTGAGTCCTCGCCTTGCTCAAAAAATGCCAACTTCCAACCATCTGCAATTTTAGCACGAAGGACCAATTGGGGATTATTCCAATTGCCTATACCCTTTGGACTGAATGACAGTTTCCAAGTTATTAATGATGTCTCCTTTCCGAAATAACCAAGGTTCTTAGTAATCTTATCTGTTGTCCATCCGCTTTCTGTGATACTCTGGGCAGTACCATGCTCGAAATACGAAGCATACGAATAGTAAAGACTATCGGTAAATCGCTTATCAGCTCTATCGTGCCCACGGTTTTCCAGTTCATCCAAATAATCGGGTGGGTAGAAATTGAGGGTGGTGATGTCAACGGGTGTGAGGAAGGTTTCCAGTGGTTTCGGGTTCACCCAATCAATGCGGCCATCGGCCAGACGTTTACCATCATACAGTTGCATGTTGGCGTCTTTCCGGTCGGTCGGCACTTGCGTGTAAATACCTTGATTCGGGTCTATCTGTAGCGAAGTGTTACCCTGCCTTCCGTTCACGTAGAACATGCCACCGCTTTCCAGCAGTTGGTCGCCAGATAGGGTGGTGAGCCCTGCTTTCATAATGCTCAGCGGGTCGAGGGCTTCCTTCACTTCAAGGTCGATGCTTCCTTTCACGGGGTGGCCGTCCTCATCCAAAAACGTGTTGGCAAGAATGGTCATGGTAATGCCGCCTTCGGTCTGAATGACGGTGTCCTTTCCACCATCCACCTCAAACAACTGGCTTGGAAGGAACTTGTCGGCATCGGCAAATTGCTCCGTTCCGATTTCATTCGTTGGGTATCGCAGATTTTCGGAAGTTTCTGATGAAAACTTTGGGGCCAAGAACCAAGCGGCCGCGGCAACCACCAGCACGGCAAATCCGCCCAAGCCCCAATTGAGGCCGCCCTTTCCGAGTTTATACTTCTTGTGTGCCTTCTGGGCATCCTGCACCAACGATTTGCGCGTGATGCCTTCCATCAGGTCGCGCTGCAATTCCACCTGTTCCTTCAGTTCGGCATTGCTGTTCATTTCGTTCTCAAAGGCCGTCTTTTCCGTAGCAGACATATCGCCCATGAGGTACTTTTCTATTCGTTCTATGTTATTGAGTTCGTTTCTCATGACTGTTCAATTAAGGGGATGATCAATTAGGCCTGCGCGGCTTTCAGTTCCTGCAATTTGGTGCGGGCGCGCTCCAGGCATTTGTACTTCTGGTTCTTGGCCACATTTTCAGAACTGAGGTGCATTTCCGTAGCTATCTGCTTCATGCTGAAAGCGTGGAAATAGAACTTCTGAAGCAGTTCGAAACAGCGTTCGCCAATGCTCGAAAGGGCTGTTTCGGCCAATTTCAATCGGCTTTCCTTTTCGTTCGCTTCGCGGATGTCGTTCTGAAGGTCGCTGCTCACATCACCGAGCTCAACGGTTTCGGTGCGGTTGCGCTTTTTCAGTTCGTCCTTCCACAGAAAGCGGCTTACGCTGTAGAGGTAGGTGCCAAGGCTGGCGGTCAGTTCAAACTGGGCATCCTGCGCCTTGCGATACAGGATAATCAGCGCTTCCTGAAAAATGTCCTTCGCATCGTCCTTGCTTCCGCCTTTGGTCAGGATGAGTTTTTCCACCTTGGGAAAATCCCTGTAAAGTCGGACGAACGCCTTGTCGGTCTGTTTTTCGCGAAGCAGAACTATGATCTGTTGGTCAGTCATTTTGCTTGTTTATCCCCTTAATGGTCAAAATAGGAAAAGGTCACCTGCTGAAAAGTGAAAAAATAAAATCAACCTTAAATTGAGGCGAATTTCAAGGGTCGATGGCATTGTGACAACCGTCACAACCGTACGTTCGGCCGCAGGCTACTTTTGTTGCTGAAACGAGTACAATGGAAATAGTTGGTTGGACAATGGCATTGGTGATCGGGTTAACGCTCGGTCTGCTGGGAGGTGGAGGTTCCATCCTCACGGTTCCGGTGCTGGTGTACATCCTTGGCATCGATCCGGTTTACGCCACGGGCTATTCCTTATTTATTGTGGGCGTATCGTCTCTTTTCGGTGCTGTGAGCTATTTCCGTAAGAAGTTGGTAGATGTGAAAACGGCCATCGTTTTCGGTATTCCATCCATAGCGGCAGTTTACGTTGCAAGAAAAATGCTGGTGCCGTCCATTCCTGATCATTTGCTTACCATAGGTGAATTTGAGTTGACCAAGAACATCGCCATCATGGTGCTGTTCGCGGTACTGATGATATTGGCCTCCTATTCCATGATCAGGGGAAAAGTGGATACCGCAACCGAAGAGGAACGATTGACGCACAACTATCCCGTAATGGTATTGCAGGGAATTTTTGTGGGCGCGCTTGCCGGATTGGTCGGTGTGGGCGGTGGTTTTCTCATCATTCCCGCGTTGGTCCATTTTTCAGGACTTTCCATGAAAAAGGCCATTGGAACTTCGCTGATGATCATTGCGGAGAATTCGCTGTTCGGATTTGTGGGAGATGTGCAGAACTACACCATCGATTGGCCTTTCATACTCGGATTTGCCGCGCTCTCGGTGCTTGGCATCCTCATCGGAACGAAACTCTCAAACGCCATTCACGGAGCAAAGCTGAAACCTGCTTTCGGGTGGTTTGTGCTCGTAATGGGTGTTTTCATCCTCAGTAAAGAACTTTTATTCAAATAAGAACCCGATAAACTAAAACCATCTAAAATGAAAACTATGAAACACGTTGCATCCATCTTTTTACTTGCCGTAGTTATGGTGTCGTGCACCAATGGGCAGAACAAGGCAGGCAGTTCGAACATTGCAGAGAATGTGAATGTGGAGGAATTTGCAAAGCATCTGGACGGATCGCAGGTCCTTGATGTGCGAACACCGGCAGAATGGAAAGAAGGAATTATGAAAGGGGCAACAATGGCAAACCTTTACGATGATGATTTCAAAGCACAATTGGAAAAATTGGACAAGGAAAAGCCGGTGGCCGTTTACTGTAAAGTAGGTGGAAGAAGCGGAGAGGCCATGAGCATGATGCGCGATATGGGCTTTAAGGAGGTGTATAATTTGAAAGGCGGAATGGACGCATGGAAACAAGCGGGCAAACCGACCGTACAACCGTAGCATGAGAAAACTATCGTCCATAATTATCGTCTCGAGTGCCGCATTGATCGGCCTACAGAGTTGTTCGGAGAAAAAAGCAGAGAAACAGCCGCATAGGAATGTGCAGTACGTTTCGGGTGCAGATGAAGTGACCTACCGCAAGATCGGTGAAGAGATCACGGATTCTGTTCAGAGCAAGCTCAAGGCAAATCTGGTAAAGGCCATGCAGGAAGGTGGCCCTGTGAGTGCGGTGAAGTTCTGCAACGTTCATGCAATGGAACTCACATCCATGTATTCTGAAAAGTACAGCACGGAAGTGAAGCGTGTGTCTGATAGGAATCGGAACGCGAAGAATGCTGCGAATGAGAAGGAACTTGCGGTGATCGAGGACTTTAAACAAACAATAAAAGAAGGAAAGCCGGTATTGCCCAAGGTGGCCATAGATGAGGATGGGAAGAAGAACTATTATGCCCCGATCTATGTCGGTGGAGTTTGCCTCACCTGTCATGGCGACCCGAATAATATGCAACCCGAACTTGTAACGGTATTGGACAGTCTTTACCCGAATGATAAAGCGAGAGGATATGCCGTGGATGAGCTCCGCGGTATTTGGAGTGTGAAATTCAAGAACAGCTGAAAGTGGTTATTGGTCAATGGGTTATTTGTAATGAAGCAATCCGAGTAACTCAATAACGATTTTCAAATAACTCAATAACAGACACATGGCAAATTTCAATGACATCATCAATTCAGATAAGCCCGTGCTTATCGATTTTTCTGCCGAGTGGTGCGGCCCATGCAAAATGATGGGCCCCATTCTGAAAGATGTTTCAAAACAAGTTGGCGAACGTGCCAAGATCCTGAAGATAGATGTGGACCGTAACCCGAAGGTGGCGGCCAAATATCAGATCCAAGGCGTACCGACATTGATGGTCTTCAAGAACGGCAAGATGCTTTGGCGACAGAGCGGAGTTGTTCCTGCAAACCAGCTGGTGAGCATTCTTGAGAAGAACGCCTGATGGAAGCGTTGGAGGTTTTCGCTCATGCGGTGAGCGGCTATTGGAACTGGATCGTCAGTGAAGTGACCTTCAACTACGATTACAAACCGTGGTATCAGAACTACTTCTATGGTCTTATAGCCCTATCGTTGGGTGTGTGGGCGCTCGAACTCCTGTTTCCTTGGCGTAAAGAGCAGCCGGCCATTCGCAAAGACTTTTGGCTGGACGGGTTCTACATGTTCTTCAACTTCTTCATCTTCGGATTGGTGATAAGCGGTTTCTATGCGCTTATCGAGTTCGGACTTGGGCAGGTGGGGCTTACAATGCAGTCGTTGAGTTTCTTTGATTTTTCGGCTCTGCCACTTTGGACACAATTGTTCATCTTCTTCATTCTGAACGATTTTGTGCAATGGTTCACGCATGTGCTGTTGCATCGTTTTCCGGTACTGTGGGAGTTTCATAAAGTGCATCATTCGGTGGTTGAAATGGGCTTTGCGGCCCACTTGCGCTACCATTGGATGGAGAACATCCTTTATAAACCGCTGAAGACCTTGGCCGTAATGCTCATCGGTGGTTTTGAGCCACAGCATGCTTTCCTCATCCATTTCATTGCCATTGCCATCGGGCACCTCAACCATGCCAATGTGCGCATTACGTGGGGGCCGTTCAAATACATCTTCAACAATTCGGTGATGCATCTTTACCACCACGCCAAAGACCTGCCCAAAGATCGTCCGTATGGTATGAATTACGGTATCAGCCTCAGCCTGTGGGATTACATTTTCGGCACCAAATACATACCGCAAAGCGAGGATGGCAGCTATGCATTGGGTTTTCCCGGTATAGAGAAATACCCGGTGCATTCATTCTGGAAGCAGTTGGTCATCGGCTTCGGAAAGCGGAGTTAACATAGGGGTAAACATCATAAACTTCAGTTAACAGAACCATAATTCTATTGTAAGGATCGGAGTTGCTGATGGTAACATATCAATGATTGTTTTGCAGCGGATTAAAACCAAAACCAAACAATCATAAACATGAAAAGAAGTTACCTGAATTTCGTTGCAATTGTTGGCCTTGCTGCCAGTATTGCTGTTCTTCCATCTTGTAATAAGAAGGAAGGTTGTACTGACCCTACTGCCAGTAATTACGACTCTGAGGCCAAGACCGATGACGGCTCTTGTACGTATGATTCGGCTGTAAAGAGTGGAAACATTACTGCTGATGAGACTTGGACCGCTGATCAAGTAATTTACTTGGATGGTCGCGTTGTGGTACAAAGTGGTGTTACACTTACCATTGAGCCAGGTGCCCTTATCAAAGGAAAGCAAGGAACTGAGACAAACGCTTCTGCATTGATCATTGCCCGTGGAGGAAAGATCATGGCGCAAGGAACTGCTGCCAACCCGATCATCTTCACATCAGAATTGGACAACATCGAGCTGGGACAGAAAGTAGGTACCAACCTTTCTAAGACGGACAACGAGAAATGGGGTGGTGTTATCGTGCTTGGTAGCGCTCCTATCTCTGCAGAGAACGGTGATACAGAAGGAAACATCGAAGGTATTCCGGCCAACTCTGGTGTGGGAGCTTACGGTGGTAGCAATGCAGCCGACAACTCAGGTGTTATCAGCTACGTTTCTATCCGTCACGGTGGTGTAACTATCGGAGAAGGAAACGAGATCAACGGTCTTACACTTGGTGGTGTCGGTTCTGGAACCACTATCAACAACCTTGAGATCTACGCTACTTTGGATGATGGTATCGAATTCTTCGGTGGTACTGTTACACTTACAGACATCCTTATCTTCTTCCAAGGAGATGACGGTTTGGACGTGGATCAGAACTTCGCTGGTAGCGTAACTGGTTTCGCAGTTGTTCATGGTGATGGTGTTGGAACAGACGAAGGACTTGAGATCGATGGTCCTGAGAACAGCACATACAAAGACGGTCAGTTCACAATTGCCAACGGTATCTGCAAGTACTTGGATGCTACTGGAACAGGTTCTGCTGCCGACTTCAAGGATGGTGCTCAGGGTTTTGTAAATAACGTGACCTTCGATTATTCTGCCCTTGGCGGTATGCCGGTTAAATTCCGTACCAAGTTCGATGGTTCTTGCGGACACAAGGAAGATGCGTACATGCACTTGGTTTCTCCAAGCGGTGCTCAGACATTGTCTTTGACAGGTTGCGACATCCCTGGCGGAACGAAGGTTTACGATGGCGATGCTAACCCAACATCTGCATGTCAGACCGAGTTGGACGCTTCTCAGGCAACAGCTGCTGCTGCGGTTACCATTACAGGAGCAGGTTCTACTTACGACTATGCAAGCAAGTTCACTTGGGGAGCTGCCGGTAACAGAGGAGAGCTTTAATCCTCACCTTATATAATTGTTAAGAAAGCCCTGCGATGAATGTCGCAGGGCTTCTTTGCTTTAATCTTGCGCAAATTTTCTGAACCCGTTCAACCAACAAGAACACCATGAGGAGATCAGGTCTCATCATCGCATTTCTCACCCTTACCAACATCTTATTCGCACAGCAGAAAGGCTACATCCGAGGCAACATCGGAGACGGTCAGTTCGGAGGTCCATTGATCGGTGCCAACGTGACCATTCCTGCGCTTTCCGGAGTTGGGGCCACCACCGATTTTGATGGCAACTATTCCATTACGGTGGAACCGGGCACTTACGAAGTGAAAGTTTCGTACATCTCTTTTGCCGATCAGGTGTTTAAAGACATTGTGGTGAAGGCCGGGGAAGTGACCAAGCTCGATGCGGTATTGCAAATGGCATCGCAGGAAGTGGGAATGGTGGAGGTGGTGGCCACGGTGCGCAAGAACTCCGAGGCGGGTGTGCTGATGGACATCAAGAATGCCACGGTGGTAACGGACGGACTTTCGGCACAGACCTTCCGCAAGGTGGGCGATTCCGATCTTTCGGGTGCCATCAGAAGGGTTACGGGTGTTACGGTACAGAACGGCAAATACGTTTATGTGCGCGGATTGGGCGACCGATACACCAAATCGGTGTTGAACGGCATGCCTTTGCCAGGGCTCGATCCCGATGTGAATGCCGTGCAGATCAACATCTTTCCGACCTCCGTTCTGGAGAATGTGAGCGTTTCCAAAACCTTCTCTCCCGACCTTTGGGGCGATTTTACGGGTGGTCTGGTGAATGTGGTCACCAAGAAATTCCCGGAGGAGAAAACCACACAGATCGGGCTGAGTTTTACGTACGTTCCCGGTCAGCATTTCAATAAGGACTACATCCTATACACACGTAGTAAGACCGATTTTTTTGGCTTTGATGATGGCATGCGCAAACTGCCGATAGACGGTCAGACCAAGATTCCTGATGAGACCCAGATCAATCCGCAGCTGGAGACCATTACCCGCAGTTTCAATCAGGAACTGAGCGCTAAAAAGACCTTGGCGTTCATGAACACTTCGTTCAATTTCAACCACGGCAATCAGATAAACAAGGAGAACGGAACCACCTACGGTTACAACTTCGTTTTCCGATATGCCAGCGAACGCTCATTCTACAAAGGCTATCAGTCCAACGATTATCTGAAGAATCAGACAGATACCGTGATCCAACTGGAGCGCCAGCGTACGCGTGTGGGGGATGTAGGCAATGAGACCGTGCTTTGGAACGCCCTGCTCACCGGAAGTATGAAAAAGGGGAAAAGCAGCTACACCGCCATGTTGCTTTACAATCAGGGCAATCAATCTTCTGCCTCGCAACGTATCAATCAGGATTTTGAGCAGAATCAGGCCACCTTGGTCGAGAACATCCTCACATACTCGCAGCGCAGCATGGCCAACTTCCAACTTTCAGGCTCGCATCGGGTAGGAATAGCCGAATTGGATTGGGGAAATTCATTCTCCTACTCGCGTGTATACGACCCTGATTTCCGCGAAACGCGCATCTCAGTTACCGATGGCGACACGGCCCTTACAACAGGCAACGGTGCTGGCATCAACCGTTTCTGGAGAAACCTGAACGAATTCAACGAGACCTTCCGTTTTGATGCCAAGCTCAAAGTGCACGAAAACATTTCGGTGAAGGTCGGAGCTGCGGAAACCTATCGTACCCGCGATTTCACGGTCTTCTCTTACAAGCATCGCCCCAATAACCTCAATGATGTGAGTTTCGACCCGAACTGGTATCTGCAGAGCAACAACATCTGGTCTGCCGACCCGTCTTCGCCCAATTACCGAAACGGCACTTACACCATCGGAGATCCGCAGCCGGCCAACCAGTACAAAGCTCAACAGAACGTGGCGGCAGTTTACCTCATGGCAGAGCAGCAAGTACTTAAGAAACTCAACCTTATCTACGGGCTGCGTATAGAACATACGCTCATGTATTACACCGGGGTGAACGAAACCAATACGCAACGCTACCTGCATCAGACAACGCTGAACACACCGAGCTTTCTGCCTGCGCTGAACCTGGTGTACAAGGCCAACGACAAGATGAACCTCCGTGCCGGCTACAGCCGCACCATTGCCCGTCCTTCCTTCAAGGAAAAGTCGCAGGCGGAGATCTACGACCCGATCACCAAGCGGACTTTCTCAGGAAACATCGACCTGCACTTGACCAACATTGACAATGCCGACCTGCGTTACGAATTCTTCATCGGAGGTAAGGACATGATCTCGTTGGGCGGATTCTACAAACGGTTCGATGGTCATATTGAACTTGTTTCGTTTGAGACCGCACCGGACAACTACAAACCCCGTAACTCAGGTATTGCGCACGTTTTCGGGGGCGAGTTCGAGATACGGAAAGGCCTGCGTCAGCACACTTCTTCCGCATTCCTGCAAGGGTTCTTCCTTGCCGCCAACGTGACCATCGTAAAGTCGATGGTAGATATGACCAGCGTGTTTGTGGACAACAACGGTAAGACCGAGCTGCAGCTGCGCCAAGAGCATGCACGTGCAGGAGAGACCATCTCGCGGTATCGCCCCATGACGGGCCAGTCGCCCTATGCGGTCAATGCCAGCATCTCGTACGAGTTGCCGGACAACCGTGGTAACATCTCCTTGGCATACAACGTTCAGGGCGATCAGCTCACCATCATCGGTTCGGGCCGTGTGCCAGATGTTTACACCATCGCCTTCCACAGCCTCAACTTCAATGCGTATGTGAATGTGGGCGAGAAGCGCAATTCGCGCATCACGCTGCGCGTGCAGAACATGATCAATGACGACCGTACGCTGGTGTATCGCTCCTACAAGGCTGCCGACCAGAAATTCACCAGCTACCTGCCGGGGCCGAGCATCCGATTGGCGTATCAGTATACGTTCTAATGCCTAAGCAGGTCGGCTGATTCGGGTGATCTTTGACGAAGGAGAAAATCGTATCGAGAAGTCCTTCGACAAGCGCAGGGCAGACACTTGCAAGGAGGTTAGCAACGCTCCATCCATCGGTTGCAATTGGCACTGATCCCTCCCTTGGAAAGGGGAGGTGGCCGCAGTCCGGAGGGTGACCATCATCTGCTCCCCAACAGGTCTACTGCTTTACGGAGGTAATCCCGTTCCTCCTTCAGTTTGGCGTACTCCAGTTTCAGTCGTTCCAGTTCGGTCTGCTGCTGTTGCAGTTTGCCCTCGGTGGCCGCGTCCAGTTGCTGGGCAAGGTCGGTAAAGAAGTTATGGCCAAGGGCCACGCTCAGTTCCCATACGAGGTAGGTCTGCATGGAAGAACGTTTCAAAATACGGGTAAGCCCTGTAGCATTGCGGCCCAGCCTGCGCGACAGTACCGCAAACGTGATGCGTTGCTTTCTGCGCTCTGCCTCCACCATGCTGCCTGTGTGCAGCCCGATTATCTGATTTCCTTTTTGACTGGACTTTTGCATCTATTGTCTGAAAATTACGCTCTTAGGTCTGAAAAATGCGATGAGAGATTGAAAGATTGAGACCGAAAGGCCGAAGTTTCAGACCGTAGGTCTCAAGTTCGAGACCTTACATCTGAATCTTCAGACCAAGGGTCTGAAGTTTCCGACCTGAGAGCAGAAACTTCAGACCTTTCATGCCTATTTACGGTTGTGGTGCGCTGTCATCGGTAGAACTGCTGCCCCCACCTGTAAAGAACTGCCCCAGTTCGGCCACCTTGGTGTCGTAGCCAAGCCCCGGAGATGTGGTGTCCTTGTACTGGGCGTAATGGTAGTCGATAAGTCCGTTCTGATAGTTGTCGTAATCATGCAGTCTGCGGGTCTCTGTAAGTGCCTTGCTCAGCGCATCCAACCGCATGGCCAGCAGCTCATAGAACTGACGACTTGCACGGTCTGCCTCAAATTCCACCCAGTCCACATCGGGGCTGTCCAATGCCGGTTGGCTGGTGTGATAGTCCATTACCTTGTTCACGAAGAGTTTGGTCTTCTCGTCAATGTGGCCTACGGTGCCGTTCTCCTCCTCGCTCAGGTTGCGAAGAAAGGGTTGCAGCAGGGCCTCCACCTGGTCCATCAGGGTTCCGGCCTGCTGCTTGTCCAGGTCCGGAACATGGTTGTTGATCATGTCTTGAAATGGCATAATAAATAGGTTTTAAAAGTGAATAATGAATAGAGTTACAATGCGAAATAGATCCAGTTATATGTAGTAACGACAATTGTCAATAACTTTTTTGTTACGCACGTTGGTTCTGAACACGGTTTATATGAGATATGAACAGTTAAGGAGTTGCCTGTTAAATAAGTTGTTAATAACGGTTGATGATGTTGATTTCGGCACCATTGAGGCGCTCCGGCAGGTATTATGGGCAAGATGGCGCGTAATGGTACATTCAACGGCCCGAAACCGTACCTTCGGAGAGATGCACCACCCACTCAAATACGCGCTACTGCTTGTGCTGC
The DNA here is from genome assembly GCA_016124845.1 of Flavobacteriales bacterium. Lineage (NCBI taxonomy): Bacteria > Pseudomonadati > Bacteroidota > Flavobacteriia > Flavobacteriales > Flavobacteriales bacterium. The sequence goes on along the minus strand of WGMW01000040.1, from coordinate 12,386 downwards.
TGTTCTGTGTAGGTAGCGCGGTCGGGCAGGCCAATCTTGTACCCAATCCTTCTTTTGAGGAGTATGATTTTTGTACAAGCCCCGGAGTCCACGGTAGTGCTGATGCTTGGTTTGTCCCGTACCAAGGACTTACTCCTGATTATTTCAATTCCTGTTCAAGCGTTTCTTCATTATCGGTCCCATCTAACGTTGGAGGACATCAATATGCACGGACAGGAGAAGCATATAATGGGTTCCTCGTGTTTCGAGTAAATAGTCCAGAAATAAAGGAGTTTATTTCCGTTGAACTGAATGAAATTTTGGTTGCGAATAAACAATATGTGTTCACCGCCTATTTCAGTTTGGCCGATACAATGCTGTATAGTGTAGATAACTTGGGTTATCTGATCTCAGACAGTCTTCCAAGTAACATACCTCTATATGAGGTGACACCCAGCTACGTGAACGAGCAGACCGGCTTGTTCAACGACAAGGTCAATTGGGTGAGAATGACCGATACGATCACTGCAGCCGGAGGTGAGAAGTATCTGAGTATCGGTTGTTTTTTCCCTGATTCTCTTACCGACACCACCTACGTTGGTCAAGGAACTCCGGGCTGGACCGATGCTTATTACTACATAGATGACGTCTCCCTGATTCCATTGGACTCTCTTCTTGCCGTGGAAAACCAAGAGGCCATTGAAGTAGACCTGTATCCTAACCCAGCCTCCGATCACATCACTCTGAAAAGCAAGAAGGCTCTGAAAACCGCCCAGTTGAGCGATATCAGTGGTAGAAGGCTTTGGCCGATGGAAAGGCGTTCGGGCATCTATTGGGAGACCGACCTTGGTAGTTTGCCCAATGGCATCTACCTCATACAGGCCATTACCCCAGATGGCCGAAGGGCGGTAAGGAAGGTGGTGAAGGCTCCGTAGGTTCTCGCAAAGGCGCTAAGACGCAAAGGTTTTTTACACAGAGGAGAATGGAGCAGGAGAGATGCACAGAGGGTTCGCTACGCTCACAGTAGGTTCTCGCCAAGGCGCCAAGGCGCAAAGGTTCTTACACAGAGGAGAATGGAGCAGGAGAGATGCACAGAGGGTTCGCTACGCTCACGGTTGGTTCTCGCCAAGGCGCCATGGCGCATAGAGACGAGCGGGTCAGTTCAAGCATTCGGTCTCGAGCAATGGTCGGATGTCGCAGCTTCCCCTCTTGAGAACTAAGCGAAGCGGTCTCTTTGCCTTTGGCAAAACTGGTTAGGGGTGTGTTTTTATTTCTCGCTAAGACGCAAAGGTTTTTTCACACAGAGGAGAATGGAGCAGGAGAGATGCACAGAGGGTTCGCTACGCTCACGGTTGGTTCTCGCCAAGGCGCTAAGGCGCAAAGGTTTTTACACAGAGGAGAATCGTGTCGAGAAGTCTTTCCACCTTCAGTTGCCAAGCGGTGAGAACGTTTAGCTCCATTTTCCAAATACTTTCGGCTGCGCCTCAAATACTCGAACGGAAAGCGGTTTATCGCAAAAAGCTGTCGGTCAATTCTTCACAAACCGAATGACATCGCTTCCCTTGTCCGTACGGATGTGCAGCAGGTAAACACCTGCATTCAGATCAGAGGCATAGCTGTCCAGCGCAATGCGCGTAACACCCGCAGGTAGTTTGCGGTCAATAACGGCCAGTTGCTGTCCCACCATGTTCACAATACTCAGCGTGGTATGTGTGGCTTCGCTCAGCACGATCTCCAACTGAGAGGTTCCATTGATCGGGTTCGGGTAGATGCGCGCATTTTGCACAGCGGTGTTCTCTGCAATTCCCATCGGTGCGTTGGGAGTAATGTTAATGTCATCCAAGTAGAGGTAGCTCTGCTGGTCGCTGGTGGCCTCAAATTTTACCAGCACGTGCCCTTCTCCTCCCATGCCGCTCAAATTGAGCTCTTCCAATCGCCAGTCGCTTGCATCTGGCACAAATGTGCTGCCCACATTGGCTCCGGCCGTGTTCAGGTTATCCCCATACTTGTTGTAGCGCAGCGACCACGTTTCGCCACAGTTTCTGGAAACATACACGCGCAATCTCTCTGTGTGGTCGGTGCTGTTCCGGTTAGAATGTGCCAATCGGAAGGTCATTGTAGCGTCTGCGTTCTCCACGTTGCTCAGGTCCAACGGAGGACTGATGAGGCTATGGGTCTTTCCGGAAGTGATGCTGCGCAGATTGATCCGTGCGGAAGCACCTCCCGAATAGGAGGCCGCTGTACTGCGTTGCCAAGTAAGTCCTCCTGGAGATTCAATGGTCCAAACCATGTTGGGATCGGCATTGTTCGGGAAACCGGCATCTTCCATTCCTTCCAGATAAGGCCCTACAATACCTCCGCCATACTGCGAGACCACCACGGCATTCTGAATGGTATGTGTTTCGGCTCCCGCAGCAGTTGTAATTGTAAGCGAGACGTTGTAGGTACCGGCCGTATTGTAAGTTACACTCGGCTCCTGATCGGTACTTGATGATGGTGAGCCACCTGGGAAATTCCAATTCCATTGCCACGTTGCGTCTTGATCCGCTCCCCACGAATTATCTGAGAAATTGACCGTGAATCCTTCGCAACCGTGATCACTGCTAAGGGCAAAATCGACCGTGGGCGTGCAGCTGCTGCTGTAGCCATCGTTGGTTCCGGTAGCGATCAGATTCGAAGCGGCCCAGTACTGATTGCGCCCGCCTGTGGATGAATTGGCCGCAGCTTGCATGGTTGATGCCTGCTCTAACGTGAACATGCGCTCACAACCAGAGTAATCCATGAAGTTCTGAACGTTGTCCAAACTTCCGCAGCTTATCTGAGAAGTGTTGCAACCTGAAGAGCCGATGGTGTTGGGCGTGTCCGAAATACCATCATCGAACGAACAGTTGCTTGTATTTCCAGGCTCATTGGTAGGTCCCCAAGTATGGTTCAGATTGGTCCAATGCCCGAATTCGTGGGTCAAACTCTGCTGAAACTGTGCTGCTCGGATGATGATTCCGTTATTGTGCGCACCGGTGGTTCCGGGTAGGAAAGTGTAACCCCCGGCTTGGTTGGAAAGGGAAAATACCAGCCATACCTGTAGATATTTTCTACTGCCATCATTCCAGTTGATCAGGTCCTTCACGTTCTCACCGGCATCGTAGGTCAACTGCGATTCGGTGCGGGTAATGCCGTCCGTACAATCACCGTTAGGGTCTATTTTGGCCAAACGAAGCTCAAACTGCGCATTACCGATAATGGGTTGAAAGGAAGACACAATTGAACTGAGGTTCGAGTTCTGAGCGGTCAGTTCCAAATTCACCTCTTCAATGGCGTTGATTATCGTTTCTTTCGTCAGGTTCTCAGACCCGTTGTTGTGAATGATATGGACAACGGTGGGAATGACCTTCAGACCAGAACGTTCACCATCAAATTCGGCAACCTCGCGCAAAAATTGTTCTCTATTGGCACGTGCTTCTTCCGAATTGGCCAGCACCGCATCGGTCATACTGTGCGTGGTGCATGTATGAAGTTGGGCAAATGTTGAAAGGAAAGAAAGGGTGAAAAAAGACAGTACGAAAGCAAGCTTTCGGTAAAAGGAAAATTTCATTTGTTTGATTTTGAGCACCTTAGTAAACGCCTCAGAGGTGTTTTGGTTGCGCGAATATAGTATCTGACCATACCCGCTTTAACTTTTTGCTGACATTTTAGTCGATTCGAACGCTTTCGCAACAAATTCAAAAACCATCCTTTTGACGAATGTCAGTTTTATGGGTGACGGCCCTCAAAGCCATAGCTTCAAGCCTGTACTTTCTTTGAGGTCACATTGCCAAAGACCTATGCAAAAGATCCTTATTCCAACAGATTTTTCTGATAATGCCCAAAAGGCAACAGATTTCGCCATCACCCTTTTTGGAACAGATGCCACGTACACGCTCGTGCATTCGTATGATGTGCCGCATTCGGGTGCCACCATGCTTATTTCCATTGCTGATATTTTGGAAAAGGATTCGCTTCAATTGCTGAACGAGACCAAAGCCAAATTGCTGGAAAAATATCCTGACATGGAAGGACATATCGATGTGAGACCCATCATGGGACCGACAACCGTAGGCGTCAGGAAACTCGTTTCGGTGGATGGGTACGACATGGTCATTATGGGTACGAAAGGTGCAACCGGGCTCAAGCAGGTTTTTGTGGGAAGCGTGGCCGCAAACACCATGGTCGAGTTGGATTGTCCCGTCATAGCCGTTCCGCAGGATGCGCCACTGAGAGTTCCGAAAAAGATCGTCTTTGCGGTGGATGATCAAGGTCTGAACGAAGGAAAGGTGCCGCAGAAGTTGGCCGATCTTGCCAATTTGCTCAATGCAGAGGTTTTATTGCTGAATGTCATTCCAGTTGGTGAATTGGCGCACGTTGGTTCAAACGACCAGAGCAACGCAGTGGGGATACCCGTATTCGGAAACGTAAGGCACAGTGTGCATTTCATTGAAAATGATGACGTCAAAAAAGGAATCGTTACATTCATCCAAGAGAGTGGGGCAGATATGTTGGCGATGGTCACACGCAAGAACGACTTCGTCTCCAACCTGTTCGGAACCAGTAATACCAAGCAAATGATGATGAGTACGCGCATTCCTCTGGTCGCGTTCCATTGATAAACAGAAAACACCATCCATGAAAAAGATACTTGTACCGACCGATAAGAGTGAAAATGCCAATCATGCGTTGAGCTATGGCCTCAACCTTTTTGAAGGCGAGCAAGTGGAGTTCATTCTGTTCCAGTCCTTCGATATTCCGACCTACACGGCCGATATGCCCATGCCGATGGATGTGGTCGGTTCCGAGGAATTGAAACGCGTTTTGGATCAGGACGTGGAGAGGCTGCAGAAGAAGTATGATGGAACAGGCTTCCGTTTTTCTGCTCAGGTGGAAGCGGGGTCGCTTTCACTGAATGTGGATGAACTGGTAGAAAGGTTGGGGATCGATCTGGTACTGATGGGAACAAAAGGTGCCTCTGGGGTGGCAGCGGCCATTATTGGTACAAACACGGCCGATGTTATTCAGGCGGCCACCTGCGCGGTTTTGGCTGTGCCAGAAAATGCAAACATCATCAAGCCACAAAGCATCCTTTTCGCTACGGACAATAAAGGTTTGAGTGATCCAGGCATCCTTGACCCGATGATGGAGGTCGCGGAGCGGTTCAAAGCACATGTTCACCTGATGAATGTGTTGGATGAAGGCAAAATGACCAGTGTTGAGGAGGCCGTTGCAGGCCTGAAACTCGACCATCTTCTGGAGCGGATCGATCACACCTTCCATTTTGAGAATGGCAACGATAAGGCGCATGCCATCGAAGAATATCTCAACACGCACGACATCGATATGCTGGCGGTCATTCCACGCAGGAACAACTTCTTCGATGCCATCTTTCACCGAAGCGTAACGCGCAAATTGGCGCTGCATACGAAAGTGCCGCTGTTGGTCATGCACGACCTCGGTTAAACCGCGTTCACGCGCTACTTCATCAATTGCTAATTTAGCCGTCCTTCAAAAGGGGACGGGATGAAGAAGATATTGGTAGCCAACCGAGGCGAGATCGCGCTTCGTATCATGCGCTCAGCGCGCGAAATGGGAATCAGAACTGTGGCCATCTATTCGGAGGCCGATCGCAATGCATTGCATGTCCGCTATGCGGATGAGGCGGTCTGCGTTGGGCCACCACCATCCAATCAAAGCTATCTTCAGATCGATAAGATCATACAGATATGTAAGGAACTGAACGTAGATGGTGTGCATCCAGGCTACGGATTCCTTTCAGAGAATGCGGCATTTGCCAATGCGCTGGAGAAGGCAGGCGTAACCCTTATCGGTCCGCCTGCAAGTTCCATGGAGATCATGGGCGATAAGCTTTCGGCCAAGGCCGCGGTAAAGAGTTACAACATTCCACTTGTTCCAGGAACGGATGGCGCGGTGGAAGATCTACAAGAGGCCATTACCACAGCCAAAGAGGTCGGTTTTCCGATCATGATCAAAGCCTCGGCAGGAGGTGGTGGCAAGGGAATGCGCATCGTTTACCGCGAAGAGGACATTGAGGAAGAGATGAATCTGGCCATCAGCGAAGCGACCTCATCTTTCGGTAATGGAGCGGTTTTCATTGAGCGGTTTGTGGGCTCACCACGCCATATTGAGATTCAGGTCATAGCTGATTCGCATGGAAATGTGGTTCATCTTTTCGAACGCGAATGCTCGGTACAGAGACGGCACCAGAAGGTGATAGAGGAAGCTCCTTCTGCTGTGGTTTCGGAAGAGATGCGCCACAGAATGGGCGAATGCGCCAAGGATGTGGCGCGCGCCTGTGGTTACGTGGGCGCGGGAACGGTGGAATTCCTCGTGGATGAGAATCTCGATTTCTACTTTTTGGAGATGAATACGCGCCTTCAGGTGGAGCATCCCGTAACGGAAATGATCACAGGAATTGACATCGTAAAAGAGCAGATCCGTATTGCGAGAGGAGAGAAGCTGTCATTCAAACAGGAAGATCTCAAAATTCTGGGCCACGCCATCGAATCGCGTGTCTATGCCGAGGACCCGCAGAACAATTTCCTGCCTGATATTGGAAAACTGGAACGCTACGTCCGTCCGCAGGGACCCGGTATCCGTGTGGATGATGGTTTTGAGCAAGGCATGGACATTCCGATCTATTACGACCCGATGATCGCCAAATTGACGGTTCATGCCGAAGACAGAGATGAGGCACGTGCCAAAATGATACGCGCCATCGATGAGTACCAGATTTCAGGTGTGACCACCACATTGGGTTTCTGCCGATTTGTGATGCAACATGAAGCGTTTGCAACTGGTCAGTTCGATACAGGTTTTGTCAAGGATCATTACAAGCCTGAGTTCTTGGATGTTCAGAATGAGGATGAAGCTGAGGTTGCGGCATTGATGGTCGCATTTCAGGACGATTCATCTTCGGTTGCATCGGTTCCATTCGCCAACGGAAATGGCCATGTGTCAGCTTGGAAGCTGAACCGATCGAGGTAATATCGGCTGGTGAACAACGTTGGCGCGAAAGTTGCCCTATCTTTCGTGTATGCAAGTCAAGCAGTTCATAATCATGGTAATGCTGGGGTTGAGTTTCGTCTCGGCCTCTGGGCAGGAACTGCTTGCGCAGGAGAATCCCTCCATCATACAGAAGAAACGTGATAAAATGTTGGGTCAGAAGAGAGACAGCACGGCTTCTGCGCTGATCAACGGCAAACTTTACGAAGCGATTATTATTGATGGAGACACGGTTCCCGTGATCTCCCTGCCGACCGCTCGAGTCACTTCCAGAAGGGTTTTCAAGTCGAAGCGCGAAAGCAAGAAGTATTACCGACTTGCCTATCATGTGAAAAAGGTGCTGCCGTATGCCAAACTTGCTGGCAAGCGTATGCGCGAAGTGGAAGAGGAAGTGAAGGACATGACGCCGAAAGAGCGCAGCAAGCGGATGAAGCTTTTGGAAAAGGAGATCAAACGCGATTACGAAGGCGAACTCACCAAACTTTCATTCACGCAGGGACGCATCCTCATCAAATTATTGGACCGCGAAACGGGTGAGGTTTCCTACGATATAGTCAAAGAATTCCGTGGTGGTTTTACCGCTTGGTTCTTTCAAGGCATCGCCAAAATGTTCGATTACGACCTGAAATCGGAGTATGACCCAGAAGGCGATGACAAGCTGATCGAAGAGATCGTTCAGAAAGTGGAGCGGGGAGAACTTTAAGCCTTGCCTTCTATCTGGAGTTCAATTGACTTCATCTCATCCCGCAACCTCGCAGCCTCCAAGAAGTCCAATTCTTTGGCGGCAATTTCCATGAGCGAGCGCGTGCGCTGAAGTCTTTTCTTCAGTTCATCCTTGCTCAGGTATTCGATGCCTTCTTCAGCCGCCTGATTCACCGATTCCTGAATGTCGTACTTGGCTTTTCGCTTCATGGTACCCGCCACGGAGGTCTGTTCCATGATCGCTTCGCGCGATTTGACCAGCGGAGTAGGCGTCAGACCATTTTCGGTGTTGAACTTGATCTGCTTTTCGCGCCTGCGCTCCGTTTCATCAATGGTACGCTGCATGCTGTCGGTGATCTTGTCCGCGTACATGATCACGCGGCCGTTCACGTTACGGGCAGCACGCCCAGCCGTCTGCGTCAAGCTTCTTTCCGAGCGGAGAAAACCTTCCTTGTCTGCATCCAGAATGGCCACCAGACTTACTTCAGGAAGGTCCAACCCTTCGCGCAACAGGTTGATGCCAATAAGCACATCGAAGTTCCCAAGGCGGAGGTCACGCAAAATTTCCACACGTTCCACGGTATCTACTTCAGAGTGGATGTAACGACAGTTGACGTTCAAGCGCGCCATGTATTTGGCCAATTCCTCGGCCATCCGCTTGGTAAGCGTGGTCACAAGCACACGTTCCCCTTTCTTGATGGTCTTGTCCACTTCATCCAACAGGTCATCTACCTGGTTCACGCTCGGGCGCACTTCAATGATCGGGTCCAAAAGCCCTGTCGGGCGAATGACCTGCTCCGCAAAAACGCCACCGCTTTTCTCCAGTTCGTAATCGGCTGGTGTGGCCGAAACATAAATGATCTGATTGGTCAGGTCTTCAAACTCATCAAACTTCAGCGGGCGGTTGTCCATGGCCGAAGGAAGTCGGAAGCCGTAATCCACCAGATTGATCTTTCTGCTTCTGTCGCCACCATACATGGCACCGATCTGCGAGACCGTTACATGGCTCTCATCAATGAACATCAGAAAGTCATCTGGGAAATAATCCAATAGGCAGAAGGGACGCGTACCTGCCGCGCGGCCATCGAAGTAACGCGAGTAATTCTCAATGCCCGAGCAATAGCCCAGTTCGCGCATCATCTCAATGTCGTATTCCACGCGCTCTTGCAGCCGTTTGGCTTCCAATGGTTTGCCGATCTCCTTAAAGTAATCCACCTGCTTCACCATGTCTTCCTGTATCTGCCAGATCTTCTGAAGCAATGTTTCTTTGGAGGTAACGAAGTTGTTGGCAGGATAGATCACGGCACGTTGCAGCGTTTCCAAGGTGGAACCACTACGCGGGTCGATCTTCTCAATTTCCTCTACCTCATCTCCGAAAAAGAAGATCCGATACGCGTAATCGGCATAGGCCACGTACACATCTACCGTATCTCCTTTTACACGGAACTGACCGCGCTCCAAGGTCTCGTTAGAACGGGCATAAAGGCTGGAGACGATGCTGTGAAGAAAAGCCTCTCTGCTGATCAGCTGTCCTACTTTGATCTCGACCGTATTGTTCGAGAAATCGGTCGGGTTTCCGATACCGTAGATGCACGAAACGGACGATACCACAACCACATCTCTTCGTCCAGAAAGTAGGGTGGAGGCGGCACTCAATCGGTGCTTCTCGATCTCATCATTGATCTGTAGATCCTTCTCAATGTACGTATCGGTAACAGGCAGATACGCCTCTGGCTGATAATAATCGTAGTACGAAACGTAGTATTCTACCGCATTGTGCGGGAAGAACTGTTTGAACTCACCGAAGAGCTGCGCGGCAAGCGTTTTATTGTGGCTTAGAATGAGGGTTGGCCTGTTGGTCTGCGCGATCACATTGGCCATGGTAAAGGTCTTTCCCGAACCCGTTACGCCCAACAGCACCTGGTCGGTCTCTCCGCTTTCCACACCTTCCACCAATTGGCGGATGGCCGTGGGCTGGTCGCCCATCGGTTTAAAATCCGCTATCAGTTCAAAGTGCTCGTTCATGTTCGGCCCTACCGAAGATCAATGTTCATGCGCCTCCTCCATACTGGAAACGCCCTCGTCATTCAGTTCATCATCAACATCGTCTTCATCAGTATCTGTCTTCCCGTCAGATGCAGTGGCTGTTGCAGAGGCTTCCACCTTGTAGTTCTTGAAATAGTCGAGCAGAATGGAACGTTCGGCATCCGTCAGTTTGGCATCCCAATGCACGATCCAGTATGTCCAAAGGGGCATTTCCTTTTTCTCCAGAACCTCTATTGTCTCTTTGATGGCATGCCGCCTGTCTGCCATGGAAAGGGAATTCCATTCCGAGAAATTCAGATGCTCGCGCCCTTCTTCAATATGATGGTCCAGCCAGAAATTGATGGGAGTGACCTCCGCGTACCAAGGATATCTCGTTTGGTCTGAGTGGCAGTCCATGCATGCAACATCAAGGAGGTTTCTTACCTCGGCAACGTCCGTGGTAAAACGTTCTCCCTCAGTAGTTGTGGCCTGTGGGTGTTGGTGCGGAATGAACTGAATGGCCCCAAGAATGAGTACGATGGGAACGAGAATTTTTCTGGTCTTTGACATGAATGATCGTTTTGAGAGTTCAAAAATACCTGATGGACTTTCCCGACCCTAATCGGTTCAGGCAAAATGCATCCAAAGTTCAGAGAATTTGGAGGGCAATTCGCGTTCGGTCCATTTTTCACCTTTAAAGGTTATTTCCTTCTCTTCCGGAAGCGGAATGAGCTCATCCGTTTGGCGCAGATAAATGTCTGAAGTAAGATCAAAAATGGAACGGCCATCAATTTCCGCAACCTCTTTTCCGATGATGAGGTTGGGGTTGAGACATGCCTGGTTGAAAAACACTCGGCCACGCAGTAGGAACACGGTCATCAATACGTAAATGGCGTGGAGGTCGGCCGCCTTGAATATGATGTAGGTTGCCGCCTGCAGTTCGTACGATATCCGTTCATCAAACAACCTTGTAAGCAAATTGTCCAGATGGATCAGTTCCTCGCTGCTCAATTTAAAGAATCGGTCGTTCAGCAGACCCAGATGGTTCTTGTAGTTCTCTCCACTTCGTTTCCTTGCATCGTCAACAATCTCCCAAAAGGCTTCTTCATCATACTCCGAAAGGTCTTCCCGTACTTTTCTGTTCGCGATCTTCTCGGCCAGTTCCTTCCGTCCGGTTTCAACGGCATCGGTCACCAGTTCCTCTTGCTCCTTTTTCGTGTAGTGATTTCTTATAAGATGAACTACCACAGCAACTACAAGACCCAACAGTAAACCTTCCATGCTTTTTTATTGGCCACTAATATAATGCAGGTAACCCATGAATTCCATAAGCATTGCAACCCCCAAATGCACGATCAAACCCCCAAAAATGCTGCGGCTATGGATGGCCAGCACCCCCAAGGCGTATCCACCGAAAAAGGCTCCCACCGCTTCTCCTGCTGGTTTGCCAAAATGGAACACACAGTAAAAAGAGGCCATGGCCAGTACCGCACGTGAACCCATAATGCGTACCATGGTAATGGCCAAGGCTCCGCGGAAAATGGATTCGACAGCCACAAAACCAGTAGAGTAGCAGGCTTCGAACATGGCGGCCCGCTGCCAGATGGCCAGTCCGAATACATGCTCATACAACCACGGTTTGTATTGCGGGTATGCCTGTTTGAAAGACGCGTGGAACGATGCCCCGATGATCAATGGTGCCACCAACGCCAGCACCAGGAAATAGGGTTTCAAAGTGCGCCAGTCGGCACGGAAACCGTAATCTATCTTGACCCATTGCCTGAACAGGAGCTTTACAATACCAAGTCCCACAAGGGTCACTATCATCTGGTGCACAAAGAAGTGACACTTGGATGTGAATACCATTTCATGGAGGTTCCAACCCTGTTCGCGTACGTGGATCAACGGCCAAATGTGCAGTTTCGGGATGGTGGCAATGGTTACGAATGCCAGCCCCAGCACCCAGAAGCGCCAATCTTTCAGATACCGTGTGCCGCTATTGACCGAGGCGAGCAGGGCCGTGGCAAAATAGGTTCCACCGAACAGGATGCTGTAATACCCCGACCGTGGCCAGAACCCGCCTGCCAAGTTGAACGGACTGACATCAATAGTTGGCAGATAATTGATGTACATGGCCACGGCCAGAAAAAGTATGGTGATGCCATAAATGGGCCAACTGAAATCCTTTCGGATGAATTCGCTGAGGGCGTGGTAGAGGTCTTTCATCGCAGGGCGAATATCGCATATACAAGTGTCATGGCGATTGGAGATGGAACCATCATTCATTCAATGATTCCAATGTTCCTTTCTACAGGTCTTCAGCGGTCTTGTCCGGGAACTGAGCAGTCTTGTACGGGAACCGAGTCGTCTTGTCCGGGAACCGAGCCGTATTGTCCGAGAACTAAGCCATCTTGTACGGGAACCCATCGATCTTGTCCAAGAATCAAGCGATCTTGTCCGGGAATCAAGCAGTCTTGTCCGGGATTAAGCGGGTCTGTTCAGCGAACTGTGTCAACCCTGAAGGTTGGCCGCGGCCAACCTTCAGGGTTGTGTCAATCGGTTTTCAAATATGATCATTAGCTGTGAGTATGTCTGTTTCCAATCCAAGACGGGTGTGTTCCACTTCTTAG